>NZ_CP029346.1:2997500-3116291 GCF_003143535.1 Aquirufa nivalisilvae | reverse complement strand
TTTTTTACTTCCAATAAGAGGAAAAGTTTTTTGAAAAATGTGGAATGGCTATTTCAGGCTCCTGTATCTCTGGATGCCAAAGTTTTTCCCATTCAAAACTATAATAACCGGTATAGCCTCCCGCTTTTAAAGCATGAAGAGCCTCCTTTACAGGGGCATTTCCTTGTCCAAGAAGGGTATATTTTTCCCCCATATCGGAAACGATGGCGTCCTTAATGTGCGTGTGAAAGATATATTTTTTCAATACAGCGTACACTTGAGCGGGAGGTTCTTTTGTGATGGACCACATATTAAAGAAATCCCAAACTAGACCTACTTGAGGATGATTTGTTGCTTCCATAATATGAAGAAGCATGTCGCTTTTTATTACTTTTCCATGGGATTCCAATAAGACTTTTACCCCTGAAGATTTTGCAAATTCCCCCAACTCAATCAATGATTGAATGATGACATTGACAGTATCATTCTCAGGTTGATCTTTAGGAAGGTCGTTAGGAAATACACGAATGAATGGGCAAGATAAATGGCTGGCAAGCTCAATGAATTTTTTTGCCTCATCCAAATTACTTTGCCTCTTTTTAGGGTCTAAAAAATGCATGTTGGCAGACGAACCTAAATTAACAATTTTCAAACCTACATCTTCGACTTGCCTCTTAGTCGATGAAATATTCGTCGGGGAAAATATAGAATTAGCAGGCAGATCTAAATCTCCCTTAATGCCTCTAATTTCAATTCCTGAATAGTGGTTTTCTGTAGCATGTTGAATGATCTGTGAAAAATTCCATGCTGGACAGCCCAAAGTTGAAAAAGATAAAAGTGCTTTAGGCGGGGTAATAAAACGCAAGGCTGATAAGCCCAAAAGCCCCGAGCTCTGTTTTAAAAAATCACGTCGGTTTTTCATTTGTTTCCCTTGATATGACATTGAAAGTAATAAAATTATTGTTATTCCCTGCCATGGAATGACATCATGTATCAGAACGAAGCATGCGAATCAGATTTGATCAAATTTTTGTTTTAAATTGAATTTGTAAACGGAATATAAGTTATGAATGACATTACATCATTTAGAGAAACGTTAAAGCTTTCTTCTCCTCCAACCAATTTTAATCTCATCTTACAGAGTCTTTGGTATGATGCTAAAGGAGACTGGGATAAGGCACATGCCCAAGTGGACCAGTTAAATGACAGAGAATCTGCCTGGGTTCATGCCTATTTACATCGAAAAGAGGGCGACTTATGGAATGCCGATTATTGGTATACTCGTGCTAAAAAAAGCCGTCCCCATGTTTCTTTGGATGCGGAGTGGGAAGAACTGATTTCGTATTTTTTAAAGAATGAAAAAAAATAATGGATGCATCATGATACAAAAAAGGCCTCAAGCATTTAGTTTGAGGCCTTTTTATTGGAATGAAACCTAGGTTTATTTAAAGAGCAAAGGAGCAAAATTGTTTAAGTAAATTCTCCAATTAGACCAAGTATGGCCTCCAGAATTAACAAAAAACGAATGTTTAAGACCATTTTCTGTCAAAGTTTTATCCAAAAGTCTAGCAGGCTCAATTAAAAAATCGGAATCTCCACAAGCCAAGAAATACAATTTATAACCCGCTTTTTTCAGGTTTTGAAATTGTAAATTGTAATCTGCTTTTGCTTTTTCATCCGCTATTCTAATGCCATTGCTTAGTGGGCAGATATAGCTAAAAAATCCAGGATTCAAATTGGTAACTCGGATGGTATGTCCAGCTCCCATGGAAAGACCAGCAATGGCTCTTGATTTAGGGTTGGCAATCACCTTAAAGTTTTTTTCAATGTAAGGAACGATATCTTTGATGATACTATTGACATATAAGTCGGCAAATTTAGGATCATTTCTATCAAAGGTTTTTTCGGGTAACATGGAAGTTTTAGCTGCTTGTTGGCCGGGGTTTCCATTAGGCATGACAACCAACATCGGTTTAGCTAAACCTTTCTCAATTAAATTGTCCATAATTTGACGGGTGCGACCCATCGTACTCCAAGCATCTTCATCTCCTCCTGCTCCATGCAATAGGTAAAGTACAGGATATTTCTCTTTGCTTGATTCGTATCCAAATGGGGTATATACAAACATTCTTCGGTTTACTCCTATGGTTGGAGAGTCATACCAAACCTGCGACAGGTTCCCTCGCTTATTGGCTTCAAAATAGTTGGCACTCAATTCTCCTGGAATAAGCAATACACTTAAATAGCGGGTTCCGTCACGCTGCATAAGAACGTTATTGGGATCTGTTACAGTAATTCCATCGACGATAAAATGATAGGTATAAAGTTCTGAGCTGGGTTTTGAAATGCTGACGGTCCAAAGTCCAGTTTTATCTTTTTTCATCAAAACAGATTGAGTGGGTTTTTCCATCCAAGAGCCGTAAAGTTTAACGGTATCGGCATAAGGATTTGAAATCCTAAAAAAGACTTCCTGATCTTTAATTTCAGGAGAAATAATCGGTTTTTGTCCAGCAAAATTGGCTAATTCTTGAGCATAAGAACCCCATGCTAAAAGGACGAAAAGAATTGAAAATAGATGTTTCTTTGTCATGTGATCAATTTTTTAATCAAGTGATGATTCTCTTATTTGAAAAGTAGTTGTCCAAATGTCTTTAAATAGATTCTCCAGTTAGCCCAAGTATGACCACCAGGTGAAACATAAAAGGTATGTGGTAATCCATTTTTAGTTAAGGCCGCTTCTGTGCTTTTGGCCATTTCCCATAAGAAATCATCACTTCCGCAGGCAAACCAATATAATTTATATCCAGCTTTTTTTACTCCTTGAAGTTTTGCTTCAAATTCTGGAGTGATAGTCCGAACGCCAATACTAAGTGGACAAATGTAATTGAAAGTACCAGGGAATTCGTTGGTGACGCTAATCGTATGTCCTCCACCCATGGATAGTCCGGCTACGGCTCTTGAGTCGGCATTTGGAATAGCTCTAAAATTAGTTTCTACATAGGGAATGATATCCTTTACGATACTTGTGATGTATAAATTTTGAAATTTTGGGTCATTCCGATCATAGACTTTTTCTTCCATCAATGAAGTTTTAGCAGCCTGTTGACCAGGGTTTCCATTGGGCATCACACATATCATGGGAACAGCTAATTTCTTTTCAATCAAATTATCAAGAATTTGAACGGCTCTACCCATAGTACTCCAAGCATCTTCATCTCCACCGCCACCGTGAAGTAAATAAAGAACTGGATAATTTTGATTGGAATTTTCATACCCATATGGAGTATAAACATACATATGTCGATTGCTACCAATGGTAGGAGATTCATACCATACTTTTTTTAAGTTACCCCGTTGATTTGCCTCAGAATAAGTAGCTGTTTGTTCACCTGGCACCAGTAGAACACTTAAATATCGAACGCCATCTCGTTGCAAAAAGATGTTATTTACATCATTGACATTCATTCCGTCCACGATGAAATGATAGGTATATAATTCGGCATTGGGTTTTGTAATACTTACAGACCAAGTGCCTAGGGAATCCTTCAACATGTTTGTTGATGAATCAGAACTCTTCATCCAAGAACCAAATAGGCGAACAAGTTTGGCTTTTGGGGCAGATATCCGAAAGGTGACGGTCTTTTCCCCTATTTCCGGAGATACAATGGCTACTCTTCTAAAATTGGCTATTTCTTGGGCTTGAGATGTAATGACCGAAAAGAGTATTATACCTAGCAGCACTAAAGAAAATGAAAAGGAGGATTTTGTTTTCATAGCATACGGTTATTGAAAATGTTGCTTAAACATGTAATTATAGGATTTTTAATTTACAGATAATTTTGGTCGCATGATAAAAATTGCGACGAAAACAGTGAAATTCTCGAAATAACCAATTCTTTGTTAATTGTAGATTCTAATTTAACCTCTTATTCTCAGGAGAATGTTGGTTTCCTCTATCTAAATGGAATTAAATGGAGATTACAAATTTCCAACTAAGCAGGAAAGGGAGGTTGTTGATATATAAATCGTATAGATCGAGAAATGGAAGGTGATTTGATGTCGAACAGAAGGAGGTACCTGGGGATGGGTCGAAATATGTTACTATTACCTAATCGAAAATATAGAAATTAAAGTATGTTTATTTGGCAAAACGATACAAATATGGAGCCTTGTTTTGAGCACCTGTAAATTTTTTTTCTAATCTTTCCAATACCTTTAAATCAAGTATTTTCTTTTGGAAATTATTAATAGCAAAGCTTCGTTCATATACTGCTTCATAGAGCTCTTGAATTTCCCTCATGGTGAAGACTTCTGGCAGAAGGTTAAAACCAATTAATTTAGAATCTAAGTTAAGTCGTAGTGCAGTTAAAGCTTCAAGAACAATGTCATTGTGGTCATGCATCATGACTGGTAGATCATGAATATTTCGCCATTCCAATAGTTCATCAAACTCACCTGTTTGAGTGGTTACTTTTTGGATATCAACTAAGGCATAGTAACCTATACATACAAATCGATCTGTTAACCAAGAAATAACCTCATCTGTAAACCTATTGGAATCATATTGCCGATAACCAGCTCTCATGGTTTCATTAAAACTACTTTGAATAATCCTTGTCTCACTTCCAAAAACTCTAAACTGTTCTAAATAGATGTTTTTTAAATCAGTCCTTTCAAATAAAATCCTACTTGCTGCATTGTCGATGCTTTCCGTCTTTTTGATGTAACCACCAGGCAAAGCCCAAAGGTTATCTCCGAATTTTGATTTTGAAATTAGAATTTTTAATTCCTTTCCTTCATAGCCAAATATGACACAGTCAATGGATAAATGGGGTAAATATTGTTCTAAATTAAATTCTTTCATGTGAGGCGATTCCCAATTGGATAATACGAAAGTAAGATAAATCAATAATTTCAGAGGAAAAACTTTCTTGTATTTTTTATTATCTATTTTTTAGATAATAAAAAATTCTTCTATATTTGGTCGAACCAAAATATAACATCATGAATCTTTTACAACGCTTTCAACTTATTCATAGGCGAATAAGAACGGTATTAATTGTACTAGCTATCCAAGTGCTAAGTTTTCAATCAAAGGCCAGTATCATGGCTGATACCACTAGTTTCATTCATACGATTGATATTAAAACAGGTAAATTAGACACCTTGAAATCCATCAAATCGCATGTTGAAGCACCGAATTGGCACCCAGATAATTATTTGATTATGAACAGCTATGGTAAATTGTATCGCTTTGATTTGAAAACACGTCAGATGTCAGAAATTAGTACAGGTTTTGCTACTGCTTGTAATAATGACCATGGGATATCACCAGATAAAAAATGGTTAGTGATCAGTCATAATGATAAAAATGATCCTTCTCCTAAGTCTTATAAGTCTGCGATTTATGTATTGCCTATAAATGGAGGAACTCCCCGACGAATTACTTCAGAAGTGATGTCATTTTGGCATGGATGGTCGCCAGATGGAAAAACCTTGGTCTATTGTGGAGAGCGAAATGGAAACTATGATATTTATTCAATTGGTATAAATGGAGGGAAGGAAACAAGACTTACGGCATCGGAAGGCTTAGATGATGGACCTGATTATTCACCTGATGGGAAATACATTTACTTTAATTCATATCGAACAGGAAATATGCAAATTTGGAGAATGTTAGCTGATGGATCGAATCCCGAGCAATTAACTTTCGACAATAATTCAAATTGGTTTGCACATCCATCGCCAGACAATAAATGGATTGTTTATATTGCTTATACTTCTGATGAAAAGCAGCGACATCTTTTTGGAAAGCAAGTAAAACTTCGATTGATGAATGTACAAACAAAGGAAATGAAAGATATTACGCCAGTATTTTTTGGAGGCCAGGGAACCATTAATGTTCCTTCTTGGAGTCCAGACAGTCAAAAAATTGCGTTTGTTAGTTATTCCGTTAAATAATAAAACCTTTGATCTAAAAGTATGAAAAACGAAAATGCAAATTCAAGAAGAAAATTTCTTCAACAAATCGGAGCTACAAGCTTGTTGGCTTCTACACCATCTATTGCCACTTTAGGAGTTAGTGCTAAGGCAGAGGAGCGGATTTTGACTTATGAAAAGAAAATTACTTCCAACGATAAAATAAGAATTGGAGTCATTGGATATGGAGTTCAAGGACATTTTGATTTAAGAACTGCACTGAAAGTACCTGGAGTTGAATTGGCTGGTATTTGTGATTTATATAATGGTAGACTTGAAAACGCAAAAGAGCAATTTGGGAAGGAATTATTTACCACCAATAATTACAAAGATTTATTAGACAGAAAGGATATTGATGCCGTATTAATTTGCACTACGGATGTTTGGCATGCTAGAATAACGTTGGATGCTTTAGCTAAAGGAAAACATGTCTATTGTGAGAAGCCCATGGTTTATAAAATTAGTGAAGGTTATCCAGTCATGGAAGCTGCAAAAAAATCAGGGAAAGTATTGCAAGTAGGTAGCCAACGTGTGAGTAGTATCGGTTATGCAAAAGCCAAAGAATTAGTAGCCGCTGGAGAGATCGGCGAGCTCAATATGGTGAATGCTGTTTATGATCGACAAAGCTCTATTGGTGCTTGGGAATATACCATACCTAAGGATGCGAGTGCTTTAACTACGAATTGGGATAAATTTATCGAAGCTACTGAGAAGATGGCCTTTGATGCCAAGAAATTCTTTTGGTGGAGAGCTTTTAAAGAGGTGGGAACTGGAGTAGCTGGCGACTTATTTATTCACTTATTGAGTGGAACACATTTTATGACCAATTCCAAAGGCCCTGAAAGCATTTATAGTACGGGTCAATTTAGCTATTGGAAGGACGGGAGAAACTTGCCTGATGTAATGTCAGGCGTTTTGCAATATCCTAAAAACAAAGACCATGCGGCATTTTTAATGACTTTGCAAGTTAATTTTATTAGTGGTACCGGAGGACAAGAGATAATTCGCTTAATTGGTTCAGAAGGGGTGATAGAAGTGAGCGGAAATAACATTACACTGAAACATAGCCTAATGCCTGAAGCACCGGGGTTTGGGGGCTATGATTCATTATTTACATTCTCCAAAAGCATGCAAGAGGAAATGCAAAAAGATTATGATGCAAAATGGACTCCAGATCAACGAAGAAGAAAAGTAAAAGAGGATATAATATTTAAAGCACCAGTTGGTTATGATGATCATTTGGACCACTTTACTAATTTCTTCGATTCTATCCGGACGGGGAAACCAGTCGTGGAAGATGCTGAATTTGGATTCAGAGCTGCAGCACCTGCATTGTCATGCAATGAAAGTTTTTTAAGCAAGAAAATTATTCAATGGGATCCTGTAAAAATGAAGCTGAAATAAACCGTTTTCTATTTTAATAATGATCAAAAAATTCACCCAAATTAGGTGAATTTTTTGATTTTATAGAAGGCTCATTAAAACCTATTTCGCGTTGCATAGTATGGCAAAAAAGATAGGGTGTGGTATGATTTATACCGCGGTAGAAAACGCTATACTATAATCAATTTAGGAAGTAAATTCCGCAGGATTATTGAACAGCTACACCGTTTGATTTAAATACTTTTTGGAAGAATAAGAAATGACTAGGTAAAGAATTCTGCCAATACTCCCAAGTATGAGCCCCTGGTCTTTCAGTATATTCATGGGGAGTATTATTGTATACTAAACGTCGGTGTAATTCGCGATTCACATCAACAAGAAAATCATCGACTCCACAGTCTATGATGATTGGTAAGCCATTCTTTTTAATAATTTCAGTCATGTTAACTACCGAATTATTTACAAATATATTCTTAGAAGTATCAGCTGTTCCTAAAAGTTTTGTGAAGCGATCTTGTAATGATTTGGCGAATGATTCATTAACGCGAAATTTGGTAAAATTCATATCTAAAGCACCACTCATGGAGCCTGCAGCACTGAATATATCTGGATGTTTAGTGGAAAGGTACATTGCACCATGTCCACCCATAGATAATCCCGTAATAACTCGTCCTTTGGAGCTATTTACAGTCCGATAAGTTCGGTCAATAGTAGGTATTACCTCTTTGATGATATAACTTTCAAATTGACTAGCTGGATCGAATGGGCTATCTAAATACCAACCAAATGTTTCCCCTTCAGGCATTACGACAATCACCTGATATTGATCGGATAAATTTTGAACTAAGGATTTGTCTGGAGTCAGCTTTAACCAATCACTAAAATGTCCACCACCTCCGTGTAATAAATAGAGTACCGGAAAAGAAATTTTTGATTTAGTATAGCTAGATGGTAAAACAATGGCAGCCTTATAGGCTTTATTCATGATTTTACTTGGAACATTTAGGCTATCTACTTGAGCTGAGAAAGCTGTAAATAAAGGGCATAAACATAAAAGAATAATAAGGATACGGAGAAGTTTCATTAAGTTTTATTTATATGGTTTTAGATACTACAATGGTTTATTAAACGGATTTTGAATTTGATATTTCAGCAATATTTGAAAAAAATTCAAGAAAAACATCCATCATTTAATTTATTTTACTTTCCATTCAATAAACGGTTTCAAATGGCATTTAACCATTTAAATTTTTAATGATTTACTTAACAAATTTTAATTTTCATTTTAATATACCAGTTTTTATTATTGCAGGCCAATTGACTAGTATTCAGTGTAATAGAAAATAGTGATTGGTTTATTTAATGAAAAATAATCTGGAAAAGCCATGCACTTTGTGTGTGGCTTTTTTACTTAAAATATTTCTGACTAATTCGGTCTTTGTGTTCCATGACATATTGTAAAAATGCCTTCGCTACTGGAGAGTGTTTTTTACCATGGTTCCAAACCAATTTCCATTGGGTGGTAATGGGTAATCCCTTTTGAGGTATAATAACCAATGACCCATTTTGTAACTCATTCTTTATGCCAATGATGGGCATGATGGAATAACCAAGTCCGGCTATAACAGCTTGTTTTACAGCTTCATTGGACATCAATTCAATTTTTTTCACCACATGAATTTCTTGATTCTCTAAAAATGACTCCATTGTCATGCGTGTTCCTGAACCAGGTTCCCTAAATATGATGGGAAGATTGGAAGGTAATTGATTTTGATTAAATGCTGGATTTTGGGCTACTAGTTCCGGATTTCCAACCAAGAATAATTCATTACTTAGTAAGTCCATGTAATCATATTGATCTCCATCAATTGGAAGTGAAACTAAACTGAAATCAACTTCATTATTCTTTAAACTTTCAATGACTTTGCCTCTATTGGTTACATCCATAGACAATTCTACCCCTTGATTTTCTTTCAAAAAATCAGTTAAAAAATAAGGGATTACATATTTTCCTGTAGAAACAATCGAGATTTTTAAACGTCCGAAAAGCTGTCCCTGAAATGCCCGCATTTTGTAATTGATGGCATAAACTTGCTCAATGATTTCTTCTGCTGAAGTGGCGATTTCTTTGCCAAAATCTGTCAAATAGACCTTTTTCCCTACAATCTCAATTAAAGGTAGTTCAAATTGAGATTGAAAATTTTTAATCTGAATGGACACCGCTGGTTGGGTCAAGTTTAACTCCTCAGATGCCCGAGTTATACTCTTAGTTTGGGCCACTTTGACAAAAATTTGCAACTGATTTAGGGTATAGTTCATAAGTTTTGTTTATGTATAACATTATAAATTTAAATAAATATTAATGGATTTTTAGAATTTACTTTGCGCCCAGATTTTTAACAGCCCCCCATGAATACAAAAAAACTACCATCTATTCTCCTTCATCTTATTTCCATTGCAATTCTATTCTATCTAATAAAAATTGGTGACGACCCGGCATTCGATAAACTGAGTATTGCAAGTGCCATTTTTATAGAATTGAACCTACTTAGAATTTTACAAGAACCCGTTTAAGCACCCAAAATCCATGATCAATTTTGAACTTCTCATTTTTAACTTAACAAATCCAACCTTACTCTTTTTCATATTGGGCATGTTGGCCAAATTTTTCAAAAGCGATTTAGAAGTCCCTGCTGCTTCTAAAAGTTTTATCGCTCTTTATCTTTTATTTTCAATTGGCTTTAATGGCGGCACCGAATTAGCTGCCGCAGGTCTAACAGGCGAAATCGTCAAAAGTTTAGCTTTTGGTTTCGGCTTAGCTAGTATCATCCCGATATATTCCTTTTTTATTCTAAGAACCAAGCTAAATTCGTATGATTCTGGTGCTATAGCAGCATCTTATGGTTCCGTTAGTGCCGTGACATTTGTAACGGCCGTCGCATTTTTGGAAATGAATCATTTAAAGTTTGGTGGTGAAATGGTCGCCGTTATGGCTTCTATGGAGTTTCCTGCGATTATTATGGGACTCTTAATGATGAGCTTATTCCCTTCTGAAAAACAAGAAGATAAGAAAGAAAGGTTTGACTGGAAAAAAACATTAAGACACTCCTTAACTAATGGAAGTGTACTAATGATATTGGGTAGTTTGCTAATTGGATTTGTTTCCGACTCCAATCAAACGGCAGGAATTAAGCATTTCACATCTGACATCTTCAAAGGATTTTTAGCCATCTTTTTATTAGATATGGGGATGGTTGCAGCCAGTAGGATTGCGGCATTTAAGCAGCAAGGTTATTTCATTTTATTATTTGCCATATTGCTTCCCTTATTTAATGGCTCTTTGGTGGCTTATTTGAGTCACTTTATAACTGATAATGTGGGGAATCGACTCATATTTGCCATTCTGGCTGCGAGTGCATCCTACATAGCCGTTCCTGCTGCCATGCGTATGGTGGCACCTAAAGCAGATCCTGGCATATATATTCCGATGGCTTTAGGGGTAACGTTTCCCTTTAATATCACCATTGGCATGCCTATCTTTTTTCAATTGGTTCAGTAGTGAATTGGAAAGCCTATTATCAAGGGAAGCCTTTGATTATTGCCACTAAACACCGAAAAGAGGAGGTAATAGGCCCACTACTTCACAAGGAATTTGGGTTTCAATACTTCGCCAGTAATCAAATCGACACAGATTTACTGGGCACCTTTTCTGGGGAGATAGAAAGAAATGTTAGTCACATCCAGGCTGCGAGAGAGAAGTGTCAAATGGCGATGGAAATTCACGGCGTGGATGTGGCCTTATCCTCTGAAGGGTCATTTGGTGCTCATCCTCAGCTTATGTTCGTTCCTGCAGGTACAGAATTACTGATGTTCATGGATCGTAAAAATGAAATAGAGATCTCCGTACAAGTTACCAGTACGGAGACCAATTTTAACTGGAAAGAGGTTAAGGCTATACATGAATTACCTCCATTTTTAGAGCAAGTTAAATTTCCCAGTCATGCATTAATCATTAAAAAAAGTAGGGAAGATTTTGCCCATATGGAGAAAGGAATTAACGAAGCAAGTAGACTATTTGAGTTAGTAGATAAATTCTTGAAAAGTTATGGCTCCTGCATATTGGAGACAGATATGCGAGCAATGAATAATCCGACTCGAATGGAGCAGATTGAAAAACTCACATATCAGTTAATGGATAAAATGAATTCTCTTTGTCCACATTGTGCATTTCCTGGTTTTTCGGTCATGGAAGTACAGCGAGGACTTTTATGTTCCCAATGTTTTCTCCCCACTCAATCTATTTTGAAAGTTATTTATCGATGTCAAAAATGTTTCTTTGAGCAGGAAAAACCTTACCCATCAGCCAACTATTTGGAAGATCCCATGTATTGCGATTACTGTAATCCTTAAAAATCAGTATTTATTATAATACCATTGGGTGAATAGAACTTCCCTTCATTTTCCTTTGGGCATATTGGCAAAATTATTCTAATTTTAAACCTATTGAATCTCTTTGATTCAATAATAATAAATGGCCAATCTAACCAAGATGATGTTATATTTTCAAAAGAACGCTCAAAAATTTGGAGAATCTACAGCTTTGTTGTCAGGTACTCAATCATATAGTTATTCAAGACTCATTAACCATGCTGAAAATGTAGCAGGAATATTGCTCGGAAATCAATCTGACCTGAATCAATCTCCTGTAGCCTATATGGTGGAGCCAGGATTTTCCTATGTTTCTTCTCAATGGGGAATTTGGTTAGCAGGAGGGATTGCGGTACCGGTAGCACTAGCCCATCCTTTGGAATCAATCAAATACATCCTTCAAGATACAGGAGCCAAGACTTTCATCTGTTCAGCTAACTTTACCTCCTTACTCTCAGACTTTTGTCGAGAGGCAGGAGTTCGACTGATTGTTTGGGAAGAAATGCCTCAATCAAATCCTATTTCATTACCTGAAGTACAGTTGGATCGAGGGGCTATGATATTGTATACGAGTGGTACCACTAGTTTACCTAAAGGAGTATTGAGTACACATTTATGTATTGAAAGCCAAATAAAATCTTTGGTAGAAGCATGGAAGTATTCGGCCAATGATCACACTTTATGTGTCTTGCCATTGCATCATATTCATGGTATTATCAATGTTATTTCGGCTACTTTATACGTGGGCGGGAAGGTTGAATTTTTAGCACAGTTTTCTGCTGAAGAAATCTTTGCTCGGTTTAATCAAGGGGCATTGAACGTATTCATGGCTGTTCCAACCATCTATTTCAAGCTGATTGCTTATTTGGAATCATTGGATGAGATAAAAAGACAAGAATTAAAAACATGTATGCAAGCTTTTCGATTGATGATATCGGGATCGGCAGCATTACCTGTTTCAGTGATGGAGAAATGGGAGACATTGAGTGGACAGCGTTTATTAGAAAGGTATGGCATGACAGAGATAGGCATGGCAATCAGTAATCCTTATGAAGGTGAACGAAAGGCAGGACATGTAGGAATGCCTCTTCCTAGTGTACAAGTAAGGTTAGTTGATGAAGCCAATAAACCTATTCAGAATGAAGCTGGAGAAATTCAAATAAAAGGACCAACAGTCTTTAAGGAATATTGGGGAAAAGCAGTTGCCACCAAAGAAGCATTTACCGAAGACGGTTGGTTTAAGACGGGAGATGTCGCAGAATTAGTGGACGGCTATTATCGGATCTTAGGTAGAAACTCTACGGATATCATTAAATCCGGAGGGTATAAATTATCTGCATTGGAAATTGAAGAGGTATTAAGAACTCATTCATCTGTAGAAGATTGCTCTGTAGTAGGTTTGCCTGATGAAGAATGGGGTGAAATAGTAGCTGCCGTGGTGGTTTTAAAATCAAATACAAGTTCAGACGAATTGAATACTTTTATGCGGAGTAAAATGCCTGCTTATCGAGTTCCGAGAAAGTATTTATTTCTTTCAGAATTGCCTCGTAATGCGATGGGTAAGGTGACGAAAAACGACTTAAAAGTATTATTTACATAAGGGCCTTTAAAGCTAAATAAAAGACGCTTGGGCAAAGCAAACAGCCTAAGCCAGTATAAAAAGTGGCTGTCAGTGCACCATAGGGAACAAGTTTTTGATCTGTGGCAGCTAAACCAGCCGCTACACCGCTGGTAGTTCCCATAATCCCACCAAAAACCATAGCCGAATGTGGATTGTCTAATTTTATTTTTGCTGCAATTAATGGGGTAAAAATGGTAACGACGATCGCTTTTACAACACCTGTAGCCACACTTAATGCAATCACATCCGAACTAGCCCCCAAGGCGGAACCCGTTACAGGACCAACGATGAAGGTTAAGGTTCCAGCTCCAATGGTTGCTAGGCTTTCTGCATCATGATATCCAAAAGCTAAACCCACACAGATTCCCACCACAAAAGATACCACTAAGCCAAGTACTAAGGAAATGATACCTGCTTTACCAGCTTGTAACATGACTGGGAAGCTTACACCTAAGGCCGTGGACACGATACAGAAGTCGCGAAACATGGAGCCGCCTACCAATTTAAAACCGCTGAAAAAAGCTAAATCGGCAATTCCTTTTTCTCCACCAGTTAATAAGCCCCCATAATAGGCAAGTATTAAACCTAATAATATAGCAATGGCAGAGCCAGGTATTTTTTTACGTAAAAGTCGGGTTGAAATTTGCTCAGCGACTAACATAATCAGAGCTATGATGAGAAAACTGGTGATCATACCATTTTTCTCAAAAAAGGAAATAATATTCATCAAGGAGTGGTTTTAATTTTTGAAATGATGGGAACGAGCAAAAAGCCGATGATAACAATGAGTGTACCAGCTACAATGGGGAGCACTCCTTTATTGAAAGCAAGTAAGGCATTTTGACTAGCCGACATCGCTACGATGACAGGAACATACATATTACTCCAAAATCCAATTCCTTCGTCAAAGTTGGCTTTGACCCATTGCTTTTTTTGAAAATAATTATGGAGAAGAACCAATAATAACATGGCAAAACCCACACCTCCTACATTGGCTTGCACGCCAATTAATTCACCTAAAAAATCACCAAATAATTGACCAGCTATGTAACTAAATGCAAGTAATCCTAATCCATAAATGAGCATAATCACGAGGGCTTAAAAACGAAGATAATAAATTCTTGGATGACCGATAAGTAAATGTTTGTGCTTATTTGAATTGTTGTAACCAATTTTTGGCATCTAGCTCATTGCTGAAGCTTTTCATAGGGATGGGAGGTTTTTGGAACTGGAAAACCATTTTCATAATTAATTGTGATAAACCTGGTTCTGAAACCATGGCCATGGCACTGTAAACGCTAGATAATTGCTCTTTGGAATATTGACGTGTGGCTTTGTCTGGTATAGGGGATTTACAAAGATAAATCAATAGTGGAATGGGCTTATTTTGGGTAATTTCTTTCACTAAGGCAATATTTTCTTGAATGAGAGAAACAGTTCTTTTCACAGGTTTTGAGCGGGAAAAAAGTATTCCATCTTCAATCCAATAGTCGGCAATTTTACCAAATATGATTTCTATATTTTGTGAAATATGTATCATGAGAAAAGAATAAAACTCAATATATATTCCTTTTTCGACAATCAAAATGACAAAGAATTTATATGCTTGATAAATACTCTTTAGGCAATAAACCTGTTCTCTTTTTGACTGCAGTAATAAAGGATGTTCTAGAGCCAAATCCTAAGGCCGTTCCAATATATTCAATGGAGTACTTATCAAAATTAGGATCATTTTGACGCATGACATTTAAGTATTCAAATCGGGCATCATTGATAAATTCATTGAAATTTTTATCAAATTCCTGATTGATAACAGCAGAAACTAAATAGACAGGAACATTGATTTCCTTTGATAAATCAGATAGGCAATAGCCTATAGTCGTAAATGGATGATTTTGAAGGAAATGATTTTCTATGGATGTCAATATGTTTTTCCCATTATGGTAGCTGACATAAGTTACTTCTTCTTCTGATTCTCCCTCTTCTTCCTTGCCGTTTGTAGTCGTATTTTCAATAGATCTAAGAGGTTCGCTTAATTGTATCCAGCCGATCATTCCATAGAGAATTTTGGGTTGAGCAAATAAATAAGCGCAGATTAATAAAATTTCCAAAGCCACACTAAAAACGATTAATCGGGCAATAAAATGTCCTGAGAAAACCTGTATAAAGGTAAAAATGAATACAATAATTGTTCCTGAAAACAATAGCGTGATGGCTACCCAAAGGAATTTGTAAATCTGCTTGTTTCTTTCAATTTGATGGCCTTTGGTGTAAATTTTTTTATGCCAATTTATAAGTAAATAAAATGCAGCTAAGATACTCACTAATAAGACCGTTACGCGATATATGGCTACCCAACCTGGAGGAAATAAACCTTCTGACTCATTGACAAACTCCATTCTATTTACTAATGCTTTTTTAACAATATTTACTTTCTCTTGATATGGAAGTAAGTCGTAGGATAGTCGGTGAATTTGGTAACTGAAGGCAGGAATGAAAAGTAAAATATCTTTTTTGAAAAGACGATAGGATTGGTTGAGCACAGTTCGTATATACAAATACGTTAATGGACCAATACAAAAAGTCAACATATTAAATACCTTAAAATAGTCTGGGTATTGAATATAAAAACCTGTAAACGCTAGGGTATTTCCTAAAGCAGTGATGACCAAGCATAACAGTATACCGGCAAGCAGTTTGGAACCTAAGTTGGATATACTTTGTCCAAACCACAAAATCATACTGACAATGAAGCCAATGGTTGAAGCAATTACAATAAATAAAAATAATTGATAATCGGACATTTATGGTTAAAATGGAAATTTCAAATTTCTAAATATATTTTTCTCTTTGGTAATGAATGCTGAAGTATTAAGTCTATTTTTCAAAAGGATGTATATGTTTTTTTCTTTACAAGGACTTTGTTTTCTAGTTGAAAATTTATGGAAAAACAAGTGTAAACATTTTATTTTTTTCACTAATCCATTTTTATCATATTGGCCAAAAAAGGCCTTAATTTGTTCAAAATCCTCAAAATTGAACAGTCCAAAGTTTTTCTTTGGACTCATTTGTATCAAATTTGTGCGTTTATTTTAACATACCTAACCAGGTTACACAAAATCAACAAACTAAAAGAAATTAAAGAATCTAATACCCACCTTCATCAAAAGCATATTTTAATTTATAGAACACAGGTTTGGAAATCCTTTGGCTGATGGCTGAAGGGTTTTTGGTTTATGGAGATTGACAATTATTTCGGAGTACTTTAGTTCAAGTATATCTGTTGATAAAAGAATTTCAAACTAGCTGCATCTGGGATTTTACGTTTCTCAACCTGTTTATCTAATTGAAGGATTTCTAAGGATTTAGAATTAAATGCTGGCCAATCTGGTAAACCTTTTACATTGGGATTTCCAGACTTGGCAAAATTGATCCAATAAGTTGACATGGTATTGGCTAATCCCCAATCTTCTTTTTCCCAAGGACGATTGACCAAATGAAGTGTATTCAATGCATAAGTAACCTCTCCCGTATGAAAGGCTTTGAACTTTTTGTATTCTCCATATGCTGGAACTACACGTGTAAAACGATATACATATACGGGATGGCCTTGATCACTATGCAGATTGGCAAGTATAAAATTCGGTGCCCCAAAAACTAAGTCTCTAGAAAGTCTATTTTGAGAATTGACAGCAAGGGAATCATTGGTGGCAGGATAGTGTTTTAACAATTCGGATGCATATTTTCCATATTGTTTTTCTATATCGGATTTGAATGCATCAGCCTTTTTATAAGGTCCCATTACGAGACCTTCATCTTCATTCCATCCGGTCAGTAAATGGACTTTATTTTGTTTTTTCTGATTAAAAATAACTTCGATACTTTCAGGTAAAAAATACCCATCCACAATTACTCCACTTCTCATGGAAGCTTTTTTTCGCAATTCTTCGGCTGGAACGGCCCTCATTTCATCCAAGTTTTGCAAGCCTATGGATTCCATCGCTTTTTTACCTTGTTCTTCGGATTCTTTAAGACCTACTAAAGCTTGTTTTGATACCAAAGGATTTCTAGGCAATAAGCCTGCACCACTTTCAGCGATGGCTTTTTGAAAAAGCCCTTTGGCCAACGGCGATGCAATTAAACTAACGACAGCCATAGAACCAGCGGATTGGCCTGCAATGGTCACATTGTTGGGATCTCCTCCAAATTTTGCAATGTTGGATTTTACCCATTGTAAAGCTGCGATTTGATCTAATAATCCGTAATTACCTGAAGCATGCATAGGAGATTCCTTACTTAATTCTGGATGTGCAAAAAAGCCAAAAATACCCACACGGTAATTGATGCTCACATAGACAACACCTTTGGCGGCTAATTTTTCACCATCATAAATAGGAACAGATGCCCCTCCTGAAGAAAAACCTCCCCCATGAATCCAAACGATTACGGGCTTTTTATCTGTCGTTTTTTTCGCATTTGTCCATACATTGAGGTATAAACAATCTTCATTGATAGGCTCTTTAGGAATCAGAAATTCTTCTGACCACATATAAAATGGTGCAGGTGGCGCTTGAATAGCACTTGGTCCAAAAGCTTGACATGACTTTACTCCTTCCCAAGCCACGACAGGCGCAGGAGCTTTCCAGCGTAAATTACCTACAGGTGGAGCCGCAAATGGGATACCTTTGAATGACTTAATTCCACTTTTATCTGATTTCCCCTGAATGTAACCTGATGTTAATTTTATGGTTAAGCCCACAGGTTCATTGGCAAATGCGGATTGTATTTGAAAGAAATAAGCAATTAGGAAAATGAAGGAAAGTAGAACAGATTTTTTCATGTGAATGGATGGTTTTGTGGTTTAATGTAATTGAGTCTCTAATTGTTTGGCTAAATGAGAATTTCCTCATTTCGCAACTTCATGCATTAATGGCAGAAGACTTTGTCCTGCTGTTGTTAATTTATATTCCACCCGAGGAGGCAACTCTTGAAATTCCGTTCGCTCAATTAATGTTAAAGCTTCCAGTTCTTTAAGTTCATTGGATAAGACCTTATTCGAAATTGCCGGCATGAGTTGGTTGAGTTTTCCGAAACGAATCGACTTATCACCAAGGCAATTGATGATGATGGGTTTCCATTTTCCCCCAATGATGGACATGGTCCGAGTAACGGGGCATTGATAAGGGTTGTCGATAAAACGCATAGAAAATTTCTAGTTACTTACAGGTTACTACTATTCACTTTTTTTAGTTACTAAAGTATACTAATGGATGTAAATTTGTTGAAATATTTATCCAACAACAATTCTCAATATGAAAAATAGGCTACTTTTTTTTGTTCTTATATTCCTCCCATTTTTGTCCCCTGCACAAACTGGGAGTATTGAAGTAAGTTCAGGGGGATTCTCCTTTATTCCTGCTTTTACTTCTAGAGAACCTAATCTTATTCTTAATGCTGGTACTAATCCTAAAAAGCGGTTGTCTGCGCACATCATGTACATGGTTCGAATGAAGAGTATTACTCCTACGGGAATTGTCTTGATTTCAAGATATAAATTGATTAATCAGAAATTTAAAGCGATAGTAGGTTTACATTTTCCGGCTATGCAAGTGTCTGAAAACTATCAAGTTACTAGTATTTTCGGGCAAGAATTGACCTTATCTTACCCTATTGCAAATAACGTTTTGCTGGGAGCCTTTTTTTTACATGGAAAGGGGAGAAACAATGATTTTAAAGCAACATTTTCTTCCGTTCATGCGAATTACCAAAGGAATAAGTGGAATTTTTTAACACAAATGTATTATTTAGATTTAGGGGATCTGACAGGAGTCGCTGAAACGATTTCGTATGACATTAATACTCATTTTCAAGCAAAGGCTTTTGTCAATTTTACACCTAAAGACCAGTTTTTTATAAGTACTGTCGGTTTAAAATATACTTTATAGGGGGGGTAAATTAGATTGAAATACCAAATAGGTAAGCCTATATAAGTATCCCCTTCGACATTTACATTCATTAATAATGATATCTAAAAAGACCTATAAATTATCAATAAATGGTTGGCTATAATGCCGCTTACCCGTAGCCCGATATAGAGCATTAGCTAATGCTCCAAATACAGGTGGGTAGGCAGGTTCACCCATACCACTTGGATCAATTTCATTTTTTACAAAATGCACAGCTATGGCTTTAGGAGCTTCATTCATGCGAATCATGCGGTAGGTATCAAAGTTCTTGTGCTCTGGTACTCCTTTTTCCAAAGTCATTTTCCCGAACAAGGCTGTACCAATTCCATCCACAACGCCTCCTTCTACCATGTTTTGTGCCCCTGTAGGATTGATGACAATACCACAATCAATAGCGCAATGCACTTTTTCGATCACGGGCATACCATCTTTCATCTTTATTTCAATGACATTAGCAGCATAAGAATCATGGCAGAAATAGGCTGAAACGCCTACCTTCTTTGTGGATTTAATGTTTTTCCAATTCGATTTTTCTTGAACTAATTTTAATACTCCAGCATATCGTTCTGGTTCATATTCATTGTTTTTCCCAACGGGTTTATCGGCGGCACGTTTCAGTAGTTCCAAACGAAAATCAATGGGATCTTTTCCTGCTAGTTCAGCCACCTCATCCAAAAAGGATTGTTCAGCAGCAGCCATAAAATTGGAGCGCGGAGCTCTAAATGATCCCACGGTGATATTAGAATCAATGGTCCATTCTTCTGCTAAATAATGATCTACAGCCCCAGCTGGAAAGCGATTGGGATACAATGGAGATTCTGGAATCCCTCCTGCTTTTACATGAAAGGCGATCAGGTTATTTTGAGCATCCAATGCGGCTTTATAGGTAACAGAATACGTAGAGCGATATACCCCAGAAGTCATATCGTCCTCACGAGTATACAACAGCTTGACAGGGGCTTGTACTTTTTGAGAAATCAATGCGGCTTCAATCATCCAATGAGCATAAGATCTCTTACCAAATCCCCCACCTAGTCGGGTCATTTGAATATTGATTTTATCGAGAGGAAGACCTATTCTGGCAGAAAGAGCTTGTTCTGTTAATTCTGGTTTTTGAAGTGGCCCAGCTAATTGTGCGGAGTCCTTCTTCACATCAGCAAAAAAGTTCATAGGCTCCATGCAGTTATGTGCCAAATAGGGGCCATAATAGGTTTTCTCTATGACTTTGTTCGCATTTTTGAATGCGGATTCCACATCTCCATCTTTGCGTCTGACAGTAGCAGCTTGGTCTTTTTTAGCGGCCATGTTCGCAGCATGAACAGTCGTACTTTCTAGACCAGCGGGCACGTTTTCCACTATTTTGCGCCCAAGCATATTTCGAGGTTGAGAATAGGCTTTTGTTTCTTGCCAGTTTACTTGTAAAACTTTTTTGGCTTGCATGACTTCCCAAGTAGAATTGCCAACGATAGCCACGACTTCGTTGAAACTAGCCGTGTCAAAAAAGGTTTTTTCATAGCCTTCATTGAATATTTTAATCGGGAAAATATCTTTGATGCCGGGCATTTTACGGGCTTCGGAATCGTTGATTGATTTTAGTTCCAGACCAAAGGCTGGAGGATGGACAATCATGGCATAGAGCATGCCTTTCACTTGGGTATCTATACCATATAATGGTTTTCCCGTGACAATTTTCTTTAAATCAACGTTTGTTTTTGATTTACCAATAATGGAAAAATCTTTTACTTCTTTCAGTGCGATGTTTTGTGGCACTGTCAGAGTAGCTGCTAAACTTGCCAAATCGCCGTATTTAGCGGATTTACCACTTTTTTTATGGAATAGCATTCCTGCGGAAGTACTAATTTCTTGGATTGGCACTTGCCATTGTTGGGCAGCAGCTTCCATCAGTAAATGGCGGGCTGTGGCACCAGCTTGTCGGAGGGGTTTCCAGCCTTGATGAATAGCTTGGCTTCCACCAATGTATTGTCGAGTAAAATGTTTGGTATCTAAATCCGCTTGAATGACTTGCACCTGTTTCCAATTCACATCCAATTCCTCTGCTACAATCATGGGCATGGATGTTTTTACACCTTGGCCACCTTCTGGATTGGGCGACATGATTTGAATGATATTATCCGACGTAATTTTTACAAAACCATTTATCTCATATTGAGTAGCTACTCCACTTTGGACAGTTTTCCCTGAGGAGGCAAAACTAGAAAAATAGGTAAAACTTAACATGAATCCTCCTCCGCTTAGAGCGGCAGATTGCAAAAAAGATCGTCGAGAAATGTGGCTTTGCTTTTTCATGGTTACGCTGCGATTAATCTTATAGAATCAAAAATATACAGATAAAATGCATGAACGCTTAATTTAAACCTTTATTTTTCATGAAATTATATAGTAGCTCGGCGATTTCTACATTGTTTAAATCTGAAAATGCACATTTCATTAAAATTCAGAGAAACAAAGATTAATGTTTGATTTGATGGGTATCACGTACACTACTAAATGATAAGGCTAGCAATTTCCAATCGTTATCTTGCTTCTGAAATACTTCAGTTACGGTAAATTCTGTTGTTACATCATTTCCTCTAACATTTGCGACTAGCGTAATTCTACTCCACACAATAGCGGTATTTCCAGAAACTTCTACAGCGGTATCATGTACTTTAGCTTCTTTATACCAAATGCTGCCCGTTTTAATTATTTCTAATTCTTCAGCCTTTTTCCATGTGCCGCTCATGTGCAAAAACTTCGATTTGTCGTCAAAAAGTTTGGCTAATTTATCCACATCTTTATCTGCCATCCATTGCCATTTATCTTTGGATAATTTGATGAGGTTTTGTTCTTCACTGCTTTGTTGGGCTATACCCATTTGAACGAAAAATAAGGCAAAAACGAAAGTTAGGATAGTCGATTTCATGTGTCTAGTATGGTTTAATTTTACGTGTAAATTTTAAACAAATGTCCCAATATTATTTTTTACGCAAGTAGATAAACTACTGAATTTTCTACCATTTTTACTCATTCCTTTACTAAGTGGAATCAGCTATAAGTGAAATAGTTACATTTGAGCCAAATTTGAAAATTATGGAAAAAGTAATTGAACTTAACCAAATTAGCGAGTACAACGCAGCTAATAATCATACCACACTTCACCCTTTAGTGAGCGTTATTGATTTTTCTAAGGCAGATCTTCGTGATTGGGGTCAGTCTGTAACTCGTGTCAAATTTCAGTACGGCTTGTATTGTATTTATTTGAAGGATGTCAAATGTGGGGATATCGTGTACGGGCGCCATACCTATGATTACCAAGCAGGGACTTTAGTGTTTTTTGCGCCAGGTCAAGTATCTGAATTAGAGGTGCCAGCTGAACCTTATCAGCCTAAAGGTCATGGGCTAATTTTTCATCCCGATTTGATTCATGGGACTGATTTAGCCAAAGCGCTGCCTTTGTATCATTTCTTTAGTTATAAATCCAATGAAGCATTGCACATTTCGGATGCGGAAAGACAAGTGGTCTTGGATTGTCTATCCAAGATTGAATTTGAACTAAATCAAACGGTAGATAAGCACAGCAAGAAATTGATTACGGCTAATATTGAGCTGTTCTTGAATTATTGCGAACGATTTTATGACCGTCAATTTATTTCAAGAGAACATGTCAATCAAGGTATTTTGGCCAAGTTTGAAGAGTTGTTAAATATGTATTTTTTGTCGGAGAAACCTCAAAATTTGGGGTTACCTTCCGTAGCTTATTTTGCGGATCAATTACACCTATCTCCCAATTATTTCGGTGATTTAATTAAAAAAGAAACGGGTAAATCGGTCAAGGAAATGATTCAAAATAAATTAATTGATGTGGCTAAAGAGCGCATTTTTGACGGAGCAAAATCCATCAATGAAATAGCGCATGATTTAGGGTTTAAATATCCACAGCATTTTACTCGGGTTTTTAAACAGCATGTTGGCAATACCCCTTTGCAGTTTCGTCACTTGAACTAAGTATTTTTTATGCAATTTGTTGAATTAAATAATGGAGTAAAAATGCCCATTTTGGGTTTTGGAGTATTCCAAATTCCTGATGCATTCGCATGTGAAAAAAGTGTTAGCGAGGCCTTGGAAGTTGGTTATCGGTCCATTGACACGGCTGCGTCTTATGGTAATGAAGCAGCGGTGGGCTTGGCCATTAAATCATCAGGAATAACTCGCCAAGACCTTTTTATCACTACTAAACTTTGGATTCAAGGTATGGGTTACGAAGGAGCACTAGCTGCCTTTGATAAATCGATGAAAAAATTGCAGCTTGATTACCTCGATTTATATCTGATTCATCAGCCTTATGGAGATGTTTTTGGAGAATGGCGTGCCATGGAAAAGTTGTATCAGGAAGGTCGAATCCGTGCCATTGGTGTCAGTAATTTTCAGCCTGACCGAATCGTAGATTTACTGAATCATACAGCGGTTGTTCCGGCTATCAATCAAGTTGAAACGCATCCTTTTCAGCAGCAAATTGCGAATCAACAATTTCTGCAAGAGCATCAAGTTCAAATAGAATCTTGGGGGCCTTTTGCCGAAGGTAAAAATGGGATGTTTGAAAATCCTGTGTTGGCTTCTATTGCTCAAGCCCATGGAAAATCCATTGCCCAGATTATTTTACGTTGGCTTACCCAGCGAGGCATTGTTGTCATCCCCAAAACGGTTAACAGCAATCGGATGATAGAGAATTTCCAAATTTTTGATTTTAGTTTAATGGAAGGGGAGATGGAAATGATTCAGACTTTGGATACGAACGTCAGTAGCTTTTTTGACCATCGTGATCCAGCCATGGTTAAATGGCTAGGGACAAGGAAGATAGAATAATTGAATTGTTTGATTTGTGTAATTTTTAGACATTCTGATTGAATACATTTGTACACCTTTTTATAAATATCAAACCATGATTAAGAAATTCACTTTACGGATTAACAAGAAACCCCAAACCGTTGAGGCAGATGAAAATATGCCACTTTTATGGGTTCTTCGTGATGTATTAGATTTGAAAGGAACCAAATACGGTTGTGGTGTAGGTTCTTGCGGTGCTTGTACCGTTCATTTAAATGGTATTGCTGTTCGCTCTTGTCAATTGCCCATATCATCTTTGGCGAATCAGAATATTACTACCATTGAAGGACTTGCTGAAAAGGCAGATCATCCAGTTCAAAAAGCGTGGCTGGACGTTGATGTAGCTCAATGCGGCTATTGTCAATCTGGTCAAATCATGAGTGCGGCTGCTTTATTAAAAAGCAATCCCAACCCGAGCGAGGAGGATATCGACAACTTTATGTCAGGCAATATTTGTCGTTGTGGAACTTATACGCGTATTAAAAAAGCTATTCAACAAGCAGCAGCCAAGAAATAATATGAAAAAGACAGATAACACGTACAGCAGACGCTCGTTTTTGAAAGTTTCTTCGCTTTCGGGTGGAGGATTCATGTTAGGAATATCTTGGTTGGCTAGTGCGAAACCAGAGGAAACCTTGTCGGCATTGAATGTAGAACCGATTTGGCAAGAATTGACTAGTTATATTAAAATTACCCCGGAAAATGTCATCAAGATTTTTTCTCCTAACCCGGAGTTTGGACAGAATGTCATGACCTCATTACCGATGCTAATTGCAGAGGAATTGGATGTTGATTTTAAAAGTATTGTCGTAGAACAAGCCAGTTATAATCCAGCGCTTTTTAACCGTCAATTTACGGGAGGAAGCCAGTCGATTCGCTCAGCTTGGAAGCTACTTCGTACTGCAGGGGCATCGGCTCGACAAATGATTTTGACCGCAGCAAGTCAAGCATGGAATGTACCAGTTTCGGAATTGACAACTTCCAAAGGACAAGTGAAACATGCGGCCAGTGGTAAGTCAGGAAGCTATGGTTCATTTTCTACTGCGGCATCCAAATTAACTGTACCGAAGGATATTGTATTAAAAGCGAATAAAGGGTTCAGGCTATTGGGGACTCCACAGAAAAATGTGGAAGGAACTAAGATTGTTCATGGCAAACCCTTGTTTGGTATGGATTATACAGAAGCTGGAATGCTCATCGCCATGACTGAGCGACCTCCTGCTTTTGGTATGCGCTTAAAATTATATGATGCTACGGCAGCCAAGAAAATGCCAGGGATTGTGGATGTATTCACCATACAGGTTTATGAGCCTACCCAAAAATTGGCCATGTTTGATACCCGTTCGTTCAATGAAGTGATTGCGGTGGTAGGTAAGACAACATGGGATGTCATGAATGCGCGAAAAATGCTGAATGTGGTTTGGGAAAACGCACCAGACACCAAGGAGATTATGAACAACCGCGAAACGATTGTTCCAGGAGGCTTGGAGAGTACCACAAAGCATTATGCCGATATGTTGGCCATGGATAAAAAACCAGGCCAAATTCAGCGGAAAGATGGTGAGCCAGAAAAGGCATTTGAGGCTGCCAAGCATGTCATAGAGCGCACGTATACCGCACCTTTTTTGGCGCATAATATCATGGAGCCTACCAATACCTTTGCTCATTTTCAAGGAAACAAAGTGAGGTTTGTGGCACCTATTCAAGGACCTGATTTCATAGCCAATACCATTGCTACACGATTAGGTATTCCAAAAGAAAACATTGAGATTAATTTAGCTCGAATGGGAGGCGGTTTTGGTCGAAGAGCTTATGGCCATTATATGGTGGAGGCAGCCTTGATTTCCAAGCAAGCTAACGCACCTATCAAATTAGTTTACAGTCGGGAAGATGATGTGAGTGGTGGTATTTATCGCCCTACTTACCAATTGACTTATCGCGCGGCCTTTGATGAAAATAAGCGTTTAACGGCGATGCACATTAAAGGTGGAGGAATTCCAGAATCACCATTGCATGCGAACCGTTTTCCTGCGGGAGCCTTAGATAATTACATGGCGGAAAGTTGGTCTATTCCTTCGAACATCACGGTGGGAGCTTTCCGTGCACCACGTTCCAACTTCAATGCGGCAGCGGAGCAGTCGTTTTTGGATGAAATAGCGGAATACATGGGCAAAGACCCCATTGCTTTCCGTTTGGAATTATTACAACGTGCAAAGGATAACCCAGTGGGTAAAAACAATGATTACGATGCAGCTCGGTATATGGGCGTATTGGAATTGGTGCGTGATAAATCGGGATGGGGCAAGCCAGAAAATGCTAATAAAAAGAGAGGCGTTTCGGCTTATTTCTGCCATAATTCTTATGCGGCTCAGGTGATTGACTTACGAGTGAAGGATGGACAAGTGATTGTTGATCATGTTACATCTGCTGTGGATTGTGGAGTTGTGGTGAATCCAGAAGGAGCCAAAAATATGGCGGAAGGTGCAGCGATTGATGGGATTGGCAATGCATTATTTGGCAATTTGACCTTTACGGAAGGACGTACCAATCAAAAGAATTTTGACACTTATCGAATGATCCGTCACAATGAAGCACCGAAGAAAATCGATGTTCATTTTGTGGCCAATGAAACGGATCCAACAGGTTTGGGAGAGCCACCATTCCCTCCAATTTTTGGAGCTATGGCCAATGCGCTTTACAAAGCCACGGGCAAGCGATTGTACAAGCAGCCTTTCGGGAATCAAATCGGCTAGTCTAAATTGGGAATTTAAGCCCATCTTTGTAAATGGGATGGGCTTTTTTATTGCTTTTAAAAGATATGTAACATGTCCGAAATTGGGATGAATGTTGTATTATCGCAGTCTAGATATACGATGATGAAACTAAATGCTATTAAATTGATTTCCTGGGGCTTATGCCTATTTGTGATTTTGCAAGCAAATTCCTTATTGGCTCAGGCTTCCAATAGAGTTTTAAATTTATTTCCTGCTGGGACTGTCCTTCATGCCAATATTCCTTTTGCTCAGGATACTTTGAAAAAGCATTTATTGGATATTTATTTACCTGCAAATACAACAGGTAAAATCCCTCTGGTGGTTTTTATTCATGGCGGAGGCTGGTTGGTCAATGATAAATATGCCGATATGGGCTATATGGGAAATACGCTGACTGCCATGATCAATCGAGGATTTGCGGTAGCATCCATTGATTACCGTTGGGCTAGTCAGGCTATTTTTCCTGCGCAGATTCAAGATTGTTATCAAGCATTAACTTTTCTATGTGAACAAGCAGATAAGTATCACTTAGATAAAAATAGAATTGCTATCATGGGTTTTTCTGCTGGTGGACATCTTGCTTCTCTGGTAGGTTTAGCCAATAATAATAAGCTTCCTGAATTTTTTATGAAAGGCAAAGCTCAGAAATTCAATATCAAAGCTGTGGTCGATTTTTATGGGCCATCGGATTTAACGGGTCTGGAAAGTAGCGATGATCCTAAGGCTCCTGAAGCCATTTTATTGGGCGCTGTCCCGATAGAACGCCCAGATTTAGCTAAAAAGGCTAGTCCAGTTAGCTATGTTGATGCACAAGATCCTCCATTTTTAATTATTCATGGGGAGAAAGACAAGAGTGTCAACAATAAGCAATCCAAACTGCTGAGTGGTTGGCTGAACAGTGTGGCGGTCAAAAATGAGCTGATCATTGTCAAAGATGCGCCGCATTTTGGACGGATGTTTGACACGGAAGAATTGAAATCTAAGGTATTGACTTTCTTGGAAAATGCTTTAAAGCCTTAGTTTATTCTCCTAAACTGGTGATTAAAGTTATAGTTCAAACCAACACTCCAAAGCAAGTCGTCGCCGGCCAAAGCAGAGCGTAGTTTTTTGCTAAACATGGTCGTTAAAGTAAATGGACTTTTTTTCTTCGAAATAACCAAAGAGCCACTCACATAAGTACCGTCTATATCATCCATTTTTAAGTAAAAGAATTGGGGAGTGATTGTTGCTTGCCAATCTTTATACCAGGTAAGGTTAGAGAAAATCGTTTTAAATGATAGAAAAGTGGTGCTTTGAGTCACATCTTTTGTCAAACCTGTAGAGCCTAAATAACTAAAACCCAAGGCAATGTTTTTGTGTATGGACAAGACGGGTGTTGCCTCCCAAGCAAAAAATCGCTGGGCTTTTAAATAGCTAGTATTAACACCATTGACATTGGCTTCTTCGGTACGGAATACAAAGGCAGGATGAGCGCCTACACTCATTTTGAAGTTTTTTTGTTGGATGGCCTTATAGCGCCACCAAAGCACAAAAGCCCAAGGTTTTCCGTCCATGGCAAAGCGCAACATGGGATCAAAACTCAGACGACCTTTACCTAAAGATAAATCAAATAATACAGCAGGTTTGCCTAAAGAAAAAGATGGGATTAAGGATACACCATTATTGGTTGCAGTGATTTGGCCTGCAAAAAAAGAAGGAGTTTTGGTCGAATCTGTTTGAGCGAATAAATGGTTGACACTTACTAGGAATACTAGCAAGAGAGTGGTTTTAAATTTCATTTGGGTTAATTAAGAGAAATACAAAGGTCAGTTTTTTTTTAATTAAATGAAATTATGGCCTGATTTTGCCCCCTTTTAAAGGATATACAAGCTTGATATTCCATAAAAAAGGCTTAGATCCTTCCACGGTGGATTCAAAAGTTTTGTTCATGGTAGATTTAAAAATGATGGGAAAATCTTTCCAAGAAATACTGATTTCAGAGGTTAGATAATAGCCATCTTTACCATCGATGTTGAGGTAATAAATTTGTGGAGTTATACCTAATGTGGCTTTTTTACTCAATTGAATATGCGAGATGTCGGTATATAAAGTGACAAAGTTTAGCGCGTTTAATGTAGCAGGGTCTAAACCATGGGACCTTAAATAGTAAATGCCCATGGTTAAGTGCTTAGATAATTGATAACGGGGAAACAACTCAAGCACAAAATATCGATCGGTTTTTTGAACTTGAATAGAATCTTTCGAGCCAGGTAGGGGGATTGTAACAAAATTGAGCCCTAAATGAGTCCCAACATTTATCTTGAATTTAGATAGCTTGGGGCTCAGGTTATATCGAAACCAAAATAAGGAATACCAGGGTTTGGCTTCTAATGAAAAAGCTAATTCTGGATCAAAACTGAATCTTCCTTTGGAGATAGACATGTTAAAAACCGTAGCAGGTTTTTCTAATGAAAATGAGGGAACGATGGAAATACCATTATTTGTAATGCCTACTGTACCACTAATTTGCGTAGGATTTGATGCTTGAATATCTTGAGGATAGCTCTCTTTTGCTTGCAGTAAGAATAGGCAGAGAAGATAAATACCTGTGTATTTCATTTTTATTAAATTTGCTTTAAATTGTAAAATTAGCCTGTTTTGATAGCTAAAGGCTTATACATTTTACCGAAATGATTACCATTTTTTAATTGTATGGAGGAAAAGATCAAGGATAAAGTAGTAGCCATTAGGAATTTGGATTCCGTAGATGCATTTAATGCCTACAATGAGCATATCACCGTGAATCCTTGGATAAGTATCATTGATTTTTCAAATTCGACACCTAAATGTCGCGAATGGATGCGTTTGGGTTTTTACTGCATCATGTTGAAAGACATACATTGTGGAGATTTGAAATATGGTATTAGCCAATATGACTACGATGCTGGGACACTCTTATTTTTCGCGCCCAAACAGATCTATAAAGTAGATAAAGTGGGAAGCCTGTCCGTTCCCCAAGGTTTATGTCTTGTATTTGATGAAGAGTTAATTCGCGGGACTTCTTTACAGAAACATATTCATCATTATTCATTCTTTTCCTATGAACATAATGAAGCCTTGCATGTGGATGAAGAAGAAAGAAATAATGTGGTGGAAATTCTGACAAAAATTAGTCGAGAAATTAGCCCTGAATTAGATGATTTAAGTAAGAAATTAATTGTTTCCCATATTGAGTTATTATTGGATTATTGCAGTCGATATTATCAAAGACAATTTACGAGTCGACAACCCTTGCATCAACATATTTCAGTTAAATTTGCAGATTTAGTCAGAGATTTTGTAAGTGCCAGTAAATCTGATGATTATGGCTTACCTTCTGTCAATTATTTTGCAGATAAATTGCATGTTTCAAGCAATTATTTAGGAGATATAATTAAAAGGGAAACGCAGCAAACTCCTATAGAAATCATGCATCAAATAATGATCAATCATGCGAAAGAATTATTGCATGATTTTGAGAAAAATATTAGCCAAATTTCTCATCAATTAGGCTTTACTTATGCCGCACATTTTACTCGATTTTTTAAGAATAAAATGGGAATTAGTCCCAACGAATATCGGCGAAATATGAATCGATGAATTTCACCTCGCATGTTTATGCGAACCATCACATGTAGGCATTTTTTGGGAAAGACCACAGATACAATCTCCCAATCCCTTGCCTACTAGGATGCGACTTTTGTTTTTTTCTATTCGAGCTATTCTGGTAGCTTCTTGTTTCGCTTCGGCAAAATGCATCAAATACACTCTTTGTCGGCCAGGGGTTAAACGGGCGAAAGCTGTTTTCAGAGCCTCATCTTCTTCCATCGCGTTTTGAAATTCCTCGGGAACCGCATATTCCTCAATTTTTTTTAAGATCACTTTGGCTCCCGATTTTTCTACTTCAATCGCTTCCAAAATATAGGATTTGATGAGGGCTTCTTTGGAAAGGATATCGTCCAAATGGGAGAATCGAATTTGGCGGCTCGACTGTGTATTTTCTCCAGGTTTACTAAATACTTTGGCAGCATCTTTCAGTAGTACACCCTTAAAAAACATAATAGCAAAGTACTCTTTGAAGCCTTGAAGGATGACTAAATTCGATTTTTCAAAAGAATAACAAGGGGAGCCCCATTTCAAATCTTCTTCTAAGCCCATCTCCAATAATATGCTTCTCAACAAGCTTAATTCTGCTTGCCATTTGTCTAGTTTAACGATGAAGGCATCTACTTTTGGGCTCATAGTCGACATTTTTTCTAAAAATAAATGGAATTTATGACATGTCCGATTTTGGAATTAGCTAAATGTTCAAAAATTTTCCGTCAATAGCTTAGCGTTTATTTATACGATAATCCATGACCAAATGGGAATAAGCCATAATTAGGGCCTTCCATGTAGCCAGGGACATCCGATTTATTATCTTCTACGGCTTTCATGTTGATAGGAGTGGTAAAGGGCATTTTTCCACTTGGATTGTATTTGCCTGTCACAATATCTAACAAGGCCTCTTGTGTCGTTCCAAAAGTAGCTAGGATGGATTTTGTTTTCCCTTTATCAATTTCTTCAATGACCCATGGATTGGTATAATTAATTGCCACGATAGTCGGTTTGCTATTGATTAGTTCATTAACATGATTCACATCAATTCGATTGGCAGATAATCTTAAATCAATTTTGGTGCCTTGGGAACTGAACAGGCCACCACCATTAGGAATTAGCCATAATAAAATAACATCGGCTTCATCCTTATTGGAAACAAATTCCACATCCGAATATTGAGGCTTAGCTACTTTGATGATGTCAGTATTTCTACCTGTATTGAAATAGGTTTCAAAATATACCTTGGTTTTCTTCTTAATAGGTAATATTTGTTGATCATTACGAAGTAAAACAATGGACTTACGAAGTGCCAAATTGGCTAAATCTGTTGAGGCTTTATTTCCAATAATCTGGCTGGCTTCTTCTACCGAAACATAAGGATTTTCAAATAAACCCAATTCAAATTTCTCTTTTAATAATTTGGCCACCGAGTTATTAATTCGCTCTTCTGATATCATGCCTTTTTTCACGGTTTCCAACAAGGTGCTAGGATCAGCGGCTCCAGAAAAAATATCGACACCCGCATTCAAGGCTTTTTGATAGCGCTCGGCAATACTCAAATTTTCTACGCCCCAAGGCATCATTTCGATGGGGCCAGTATCTGAATTGATGATACCATGAAAGCCTAATTTACCTTGAAGTAAATCATGGATCATCGCTTTATTAAATGAGAAACCCACTTCCTCAAATTCTTTGCCTTTTGGAGCAGAATAGTAGGGCATTATCGCCGAAGTACCTGCAGCGATGGCCGCTTTAAATGGTTTTACATGGTAGTCAAACATCCCTCCTGGATAATGGGCAAATTTACCCCAATCAAAATGGGAGTCTTGACCATCTAATTGAGGGCCCCCTCCAGGGAAGTGTTTCGTTGTCATGGCAACGGATTGAGCCCCTAATTTTTTGCCCTGAAAACCCACAATGATTTCTTGAATCATGCGCGAGGTTAAATCAGCATCTTCCCCAAAGGTCCCTTCCACACGCTGCCAACGGGGCTCTGTAGCTAAATCAGCCATGTACATATATCCTTTTCTCAGACCTACGGCACGCCATTCTTTGGAGGCAATCTCTGCAAATTGACGCGTCAAAGTAAAGTCTCTCATGGCAGCCAATCCTAATTCCCCAGGCCATTTAGAAAATGAGGTTACACCCACACTCAATCCTACAGAAGCATCAGTCGTCACATGATTTCTTGGGTTGGAAGCCACGATAGCCGGGATCCCTAATCGAGTATCTTCACATAAGGCTTGGAGATTGTTGGACCAATTGGCCATGATTTCTGGAGCGGCATTAGCCCTTAAAATAAAGTGGCGTAAATGAAGTTGACGAACACCCTTAGTGGTTCCTGCTGCCGACATATTGGGAGCTACTAATGGTTTTCTGGTAAACATATTCGTGTTTTGAATCAAATCTTCTTCATTAAAACCAGCATGGATGGGCGTGGCAGGGCCCGCTGCTGGCGCTCCACCAAATACATTATCGCCCCCCATCCGTGTGGTGCTAATTAACATGAATCCTACTTTTTCCTCCAAGGTCATTTGAGATACCAAATCCTTGATTCTTTCTGAAATAGGTAAGCGCCAATCCTCATATCGATCAAGCTTTTTGTTTTTATTCAGATCTTTGAATGATAGATTTTGAATGCGTAGAATTTCTACGTTTCGACTTCCTAAATTAGGTTGAACTGTTTTCTGTTGAGCTAAGATGTTGGAAAAAGTCAATAGACTCAATACTCCAACAAGTACTTGTTTAATGGGTAGTTGCGTGGTCATAAGATATGGGCTATATCGTGTAAAAGCATTAATTAACTGGTTTCTAATGACTTATTTTTCAAAATATTTAGATAATTGTTTCGCCATTCATCAAAATAAGATAAGTCGGGAGAAATAATTCAATTTGGATTCCTATATTGTAGCAATTAGATACAATATAGAATTATTGTAACGAAAAATATCGGAAAAATACCAAATTAAAAACCATTAGTCGATGAAAAAATGGATCCTTAGTTTAAGTTTGCTCATGAGTGGCTTAACTGTTTTGGCTCAACCTTCTAGGCCAGCACCTACCCCAAATGACACACTAAAGTCTGTAGAAGCTTTAGCCTCTGGGCAAGTTGCATTTCGGATTTATGCACCTAAGGCAAGTCAAGTGACGGTGTCTGGGGATTTTTCAAAGGAATTCGGCCCCAAAAATTTGAGTAAAAATGAAATAGGTGTTTGGTCCTACACCTCAGCGGAGGCTATTGCACCTGATTTTTATACCTATGATTTTACTGTGGATGGAGTTAAAACCTTGGATCCTAAAAATACATTGTTGAAAGAGGGTGAAAATGGCTATTCCAATATCATAGAAATAAGAGGGAAGGAATCAGCCTATGCCGCCATTCAAGTAGTTCCTCATGGTAATTTGGAGAAAGTCTGGTTTCAATCTAAAGTAACGGGTAAGCCTACACGTTTTCATGTGTATACACCCCCAGGCTATGAAACAATGAAATCAAAATTACCTGTTTTGTATTTGCAACATGGCGGGGGAGATAATGATGCGTCATGGTCAACGGCCGGTCGGGCTAATTTTATCATGGATAATCTTCTGGCAGCAGGTAAGTGCCAACCCATGGTGGTGGTTATGCCCATGGGACATCCAGGTTCTGGTTTTTATATGAATCCAGGGATTGAAGAAGATCCATATTACAAGCAAATGTTTGAGGAAATTATGCCCTTGGTCAATGAGAAATATCATGTGTTAACAGATCGAAATCATATAGCTTATGCCGGACTTTCCATGGGTGGATTGCAAGCTCTAAATATGGCACTTTTTGCTCCTGAAAAATTTGGCTATGTATTGCCATTAAGTACTGGATATTTCCCACCTCAACTGAAAATGCTGGAAGAGAAATACGTTCAAAATTTGAAAAACCCAGAGATCAATCGCTTAAAACTTTTTTGGATTGCCATGGGAGGAGAAAGGGACATTGCCTACAAAAACGGATTAGGGGTTAATGCTGTCTTTGATAAATATGGGATTAAATACCAAACGAACACCTACGATGCTGGCCATACATTTATTACTTGGCGTCACAATTTAGTTGAATTTGCTCCATTACTTTTTAAAAATTAATCACATGAAAAAAATTGTACTATTTGTCCTTGTTTGTGTTGTTTTAATGGCACAAAATAGCCTGGCACAAACGGCTTCTGCCAAGCATTTACCCATCATAGATGTGCACGTGCATGCCATGAAAGTCAATGCTAATTTTGCCTCGGATATGTCGCCTTGGTTTTTAAGTAACATGCCAGGAACAGATCCTAATGAACCTACGCCCAAATTTTTGAATGCTGATGGCGCCATCATGTTAAAGGCCGCCAAATCCGATCAAGAATTTCAAGATGAGTTGATGCAAACCATGAAACGTTTGAACATGACCATAGTGGCTTCTGGAGATCCTCAAGTAATTCGAAATTGGAAAAAGGCAGCAGCACCTGATCGAGTTATTCCTTCTATCGGCTTTAGTTCCGCAAGTGGTATTAGCGTACAAGCTTTTGAAGATTCCTTGAAAACGGGTTTTTATAAAGTGGTAGGAGAAGTGGGTTTACAATACCAAGGCTTATCTCCTAGTGATCCATCAGTGGATAAGTATTTTGAAGTAGCCGAACGATTGAATGTTCCCGTTGCCATTCACATGGGAACAGGAGGAAATGGCATGGCTAATTTAACTTCACCCAAATACCGAGCATCGATGGGGAATCCTTTATTGTTGGAGGATTTATTAGCGAGGCATCCAAAGCTGAAGGTTTGGGTCATGCATGCTGGATATCCGATGATTGATGAAATGATCGCTTTGATGGGGGCTAATTCTCATGTTTATGTGGATTTAGCCGGGATGATTTGGAGCTATCCCTTAGAAGAAATACACCTTTATTTGAAAAGATTAGTGCAAGCTGGGTTTGGCAAACGTATCATGTATGGTACAGATTTAATGGTTTGGCCTAAATTGTTAGAGACATCGTTGGGGGTGATTGAAAATGCCAATTACCTTTCTTTTGAACAGAAAAGAGATATCTTTTTCAATAATGCAGTTCGCTTTTTCAGATTAGATCCTACGAAGTATCAATAGACGGAAATGATCCATGGAAAAATAAAAAAGGGCACCGATTAGGATGCCCTTTTTTATGCTAGATTTCGGATTATTTAAACTGGAAAATAAGAGGGAAAATAAAGCAAACAATAGCAGCCCAAATGGAATAAATAGGGAGGTATTGGGCAATACTTTTAGACACTAAATTGAAATCAGATTTACCTTGACTAGTTTTCAATAAGGACTTGGCGACCATCAGTAGGTGAATAAAAATCAATAAATTACTACCTAATACGGCTAACCTGTTAGGTGTGATTCCCCACTCGATAATGCGGAAACTTATGGCAGAAAGCGCAATGCCATTTACCACAATGGTCAATGCAGATAAACCTAATAATAACCAGGTTTGGTATCTAGGACTTTCACTTTTTTCGGCTTCAGCTACGGAGAATAAAATGAGTGCCATCACGCCTACCAAAAGGCCATTGAAGATCAACAGAAATTCACGATTGGTATAAGGATCTTTCCCTGTATACACCATAGCAATTAAATATATGACCAAGAAGACAAATACCACAGGGGTAAAGATTTTGGCAATAATGGGAGAAACGTTTTTGACTAAATTCGGATTTTTTTGAATCAAATAATTGCCCAAAATAGGAGTGGCAGAGAGTCCGCTAACAATTACATATTTCCCATAAAACTCTTTGATATCTAGTCCAATGATATTAAATAGACCTAAGGCTATAGCGGTGAATAATCCTCCAGAAAGCAATATAATGGCACACATTACTAATAAATCGCCATGTAATCTCAAAAACTCAATGCTTTTTTGCGTATTGGAAAACTGTCCTTCTCCCACATAAGCATATGCCCAAATAGACCATAATATCAGAGGTAAATGGATACAGGCTAGTAGAATGGAATCAGAAGGAGAAGTATGAGGAAGGAGGTTGATGTAGACCAGAGAAAATAGGCAAATACCTAAGGGGAGCATGATTTTAAAAATTGGAAATGCCTGTTTCCAAATGAAATAGGCACTCAAGAAAGGGAAAACCACAAAGGATATATTTCTCTGAAAAAAGGTATCTTGATCTAATCCGAAAAATGTTGGAATCTGAGAAATGAGGGCTGCGCAAACAGCTAAAATGGCAATAACAAACAATTCATTTTTGTTGCCTAATGTGATGGGTTCCGATGTATAATTTAAACGTTGGTTCCAAAATTGTAAACTCGTTTCCTCATGATATTCTGGCCACAAGGCATTAAATTCTTTTTTAAATAATGCAGAATTTGTGCGGTATAATTTTTCCAGCTGTTCTGGATTTTTCAGGTTTTGTATGATCTCGCTTTTCATGATAATTGAGGCAAATAAATGTTTACGTACTGGAATAATTCGTCGTTATACTATCTTATAGAACCCAATTGTTGGCAAGCATTTAAGGAAATACTTAGCGAGACAATAACTCGGTAATTGTTTAAAAATTACATCACATTTTGTTTAGTGGCTATTTTATTCAATAAACGGCAATATGCTGTTATATAATTCCCTTCCACCAAGTAGAGAATGTTGGATTTTCTTCTCTCAGGTCTACTAGCTCACCTATTTTTGGAGTAATTACAGGAATTTCCTGCTTTTTACTATTTTCCCAGAGTAACTGTAAGGGTTCATCCCAAGGATGGATGCTTAATTTAAATTTCGAGTTATGACCAGCAAAGATTCTTTTCGCATTCAATTCTTTGGCAACAGTAAAAATCTCCTCAGGCATGAGATGGATGTATTTCCAAGCCAAATTATATTGGCCTTGTTCTATCAAGGCTAAATCAAATGGCCCATGCTGATCACCAATGGCTTTAAAGTGACTGTCATATCCGCTATCTCCGCCAAGAAATAGATTATGTTGGGAAGTTTTTAACACAAAAGAAACCCAGAGTGTTTTATTACGTTGTATACCCCTTCCAGAAAAATGACGAGCTGGGGTGGCCGTTAATTTCCAATCTTTTTCCAATTGGATGGATTCATTCCAATCCAATTCTTCAATGATGTCTGGTGAATAGCCCCAATATTCTAAATGCTCCCCAACTCCCAATCCACACACCACCTGTTTCACTTTAGGTTGGATTTTTTTGATTGTTTCATAGTCTAGATGATCATAATGATCATGGGAGATCAGCAAATAATCGATGTCGGGTAAACTTTCTGCTGGATAGGGATCGGTACCTTTAAATGAAGCATTTAACCATGAAAAAGGGGCCGCATAGCCACTCAAAACAGGATCAATTAATATGGTTTTGCCTTCTAGTTGAAGTAAATACGAAGAATGCCCGAACCAAATCATATAGTCTGTGTTGGGACTTATTTGTTTCAAATCAGTTTTTACGGTGGGCAGTGCCACAGTAGGTTTGGTACGGATATCTTTGCTGGTCATCACCCTCCACATGGACCCTATTTTATTATTTTCTTCTGCAAAAGTGGGGGTGTAGGATAAGTTTTGAAATTGTCCGTCTTTATAATTCGGAGAATTTTTAATTCGTTGTAGCCTTTTACCTTTTGGGTTAGTACCCAAAACTGCTTTATTGAGGGCAATCCAAGAACCGACTGAGATGCTTGATAATATTCCTAGATAGCCTAGCATACGTCTTCTTTTCATAATTTATGGAGCAATTTAATGTTTTTGTCTAATCTTTGAACGAAATCCTTTTCTCATCTGAGGGAAAGAGGATAAATTTCGCATCAGTGAGCATTTAACATCAATTTCGTAAAACTAGTTTGATTCGGTAGGAAATATTTGTTTCACTTGAATCAACTTGGTAATCCTAATCCCAATACGGTATGATTTCAGCCATATTTGTGCCCCCGCTTTCAGATTCAAATACCTCCATCCTAGATTTAAGTGTACATAACCCAAGATTTAATTCAGAAATTTATCAGGATATAGCCAAATTTAGTCGATTCATTCAGGATTCAAAGGGCTCTAATAAGTATGGGGTAGGAGGGTATTTAGAGCATCGAAAGATGTATGAATCACATGAGAATTTTGCAACGGGCCAACAAGATTATCGGAATATCCATTTAGGGGTAGATATTTGGGCGGAGGCAGGCACGGAAGTGTTTGCGCCCATGGATGGGATTATTCATAGTTTTCAAGTGAATGAAGGTTCAGGTAACTATGGGCCAACCATTCTATTAGCTCATCAAATCCGAGGAGAAAAAATCTATAGTTTATACGGACATCTTTCAAGTCATGATTTAGAGGGGCTGATTCCAGGACAAGAAATACGTCAAGGCCAGCTCATGGCACATATAGGAAATCCATCTGAAAATGGTGGTTGGCCACCTCATTTACATTTCCAGTTGATTCGAGACTTGCAAAATTTTGTGGGTGATTACCCAGGTGTTTGTTCCCAAAGAGATTTGGATTTTTATGCTCAAAATTGTCCAAATCCAGCCCTCTTTATGAAAGATTAATAATTGACATTTAACCTTTCTAATACACCTTTTCTTTTGACTAAATTTTTATAATCCCATTGAATGGTTTTAGATTTTTGAAGCCAATTTGTGAGATCTTGGACTGGAATATCTTGTACGTTTTGAAAATAGATTCCTGCTGCTTTAAACTTACCAATAGCTTCTAATGGGTTTTCCTCAAAAGATTGGCCACTCCAAAATAACAATTGAATTCCCCTTTTCAGAGAGCTATATCCCACAATCGGGTTTTCATGGATAAACCAGACGGGTATAGCATGCCAAATTTTACCACTTGCCTCAGGTAATTTTTCTGAAATGAAGTGGGCTAAAAAATCCCCAATTTCCGCTTCTTGTGGAGAAAGCTTCTGATTAAATGCTTGAATGGCAGGGTTCATGGTCGTAATTTATTAAATGAGGGACATTCTTTTAGAGTCATTTCTAGTTCAAATGTATTCAATTACCTGTAATTTTAGCTACCCTTTCGAATCAACAAATGAGCACATATAAATCCATGAAATATTTATTAGCCTTCATTCTCCTCTTTTCAATTCCCATTTGCCTGCGGGCACAGGAGCAAAAAGCAGCCCAATATTTGCAGAAAATTAGAAATAATGAGGCAGAATTGACGGCGTTTATGGCTCAAATGCCGAAAGGTGGGGACTTACATCACCATTTTAGTGGCTCTATTTATGCAGAACCTTTATTGGAAAAAGCGATTAAATTGGATTACTATGTCAATTTGGAAACGAAGGCGGTAGCTAAAGATCAGGCTGGTAAACCGAATTGGAAACGCTTTTCTGAGCTATCATCTGAAGGGTCCTTGGCTGGGATGAAAAATGAAATAATTCGTCGCTGGTCAGTGAAGGATTATTATCCTGGATTTTATCCTTCGGATCAATTGTTTTTTGAATCATTTGATAAATACTTGCCGGCTCTTAATGAAGAATATGCTCCAGGTATGTTGGAGTTAAAAAATCGGGCCATAGCAGAAAATGTGTCTTACATTGAAACCATGTTTTCCCCCGTTTATTCGAATGTTAACATTCAGGATTTATCAACTTATGATTCGGAATTAAGGAGCTTGGCCAACTTGTCAAATAAACAAGGGGTATTGGATTTATTGGAAATCGTTTATTCAAAGGTATTGCAAAAAGAGTCTATGAATCAGGCGATAATTTGGAATAATAGCTTCATTCAGCGGTTGCATGATAGTCTAAAAATAGATGATGAACGCTTCACCATGCGATATCAAAAGTATGTGCTGAGATTTAAAAATCCGGTTGATTTATTCAAGGATATTGTCATCAGTTTTATGGCGGCAGACCAAAGCAAATTGATTGCAGGTGTTAATATGGTAGCTCCTGAACATGGGGAAAATTCTATGAAAGATTATCGATTGCATATGTTGATGTTTCAGTTTTGTCATCAGAAATTCCCTCGAGTGAAGTATTCTTTACACGCAGGAGAATTGGCTATGGGTCAAGTGGCGCCTGAAAGTTTAACATGGCATATTGGAGAGGCGATACATACAGCGAAAGCGAATCGGATTGGTCATGGTGTTGATATCCCTTATGAAAAAAACAGTTATGATCTTTTGAGATACATGAGTAAACAGAAAATACCCGTGGAAATGAATCTGGTTTCTAACCGATTTATTTTACAAATTAAAGAAGATAAGCACCCCATTCAATTATATCATCAATTCAAGATTCCACTTTTAATTAGTACCGATGATGCAGGTGTTTTGCGCACCAGCTTAACGGAACAATACGTTTTATTGGCTAAATCATATCCGTTTTTTAGCTATGCTCACATCAAGGAAATGGTATTTAATAGTTTGGATTACAGTTTTATTCAAGAGCCTGAAGTCAAGCAGAAATTGCGACAAGATTTAGAGAAAAGATTTAAGGAATTTGAGGCGAGAATCCCTTAATTGGTTTAATAGCTGTTCAAATTATTGGTAACTGGAATTATTTTACAAAGATCATAGAATTGAAATGTGTCAATTGAAGAAAGTACTACTATTTCTTTGTTTTTCCTTTCCGCTTTTTGGTCAACCAGATTCAACGAGTAAATCTGTTTTTCAATTATATGGTTATGCAGAAGGCTATTATTTGATAGACCCAATCCAGAAAACTGCTCACGAAAAAGAATCCTTTTTCTTCAATCATGCCAAGGCGAATCAATGGGATTTGAACTTAGGGATATTGGGATTAAGCATCAAAAAGGGGCCATTAAATGTGCAGATGTCGGGTATGTTGGGCTCTTACTCTTCTCGGAATTTAGCCAATGAGGGAAAGATCTGGAGGAATATTTTTGAGATGAATCTATCCTATCAAATGGCAAAAAAATGGTCTATCTTGGCTGGAATATTTCCATCACATATAGGTTTTGAATCGGCCAAAAATGCAGAGAACTGGACTCTTTCCAGAAGCTTTGTTGCTGAAAACTCACCATATTATGAGTCTGGATTAAGTATTTCTTATAAACCAAATCAGGCATGGACATATTCGATTCTTGCGCTTAGAGGCTGGCAACATATTCAAGATTTTAGGCCAGCTTTAGGAACTCAAATTACCTATGTTGCTGCTAACTCTTGGATATGGAATTCAAGTGGGTTTATAGGAAATGAGGGAAACGGGCTTCGGCTATTCCATGATTTTTATTGGGTAATACCTTTGTCAAAAAAGGTCAAGACAGTGCTCATCTCAGACTTAGGTTTCCAAAATGAATTTTGGCACGGAGAAGCATTGATGATGCAAGTTAAACTGAGCAATAAATGGAAATTTGCAGGCCGAATCGAGCAGTTTTCTGACCGAAAGTCCATTATTTTGGCTCCAGACTCATTCGTTCAATCGGCATCTATCAATGCCGACTTCAGTTTATTTCCCAAGATGCTATTTCGGGCAGAATGGAAGGTTTATCATTCGTCAAACGAGACATCAAACATACATTCGCCAGAATATATTATTGGAGTCGTTTTGGGGAAATAGACTTAAACTTTTCAAGCAATTTAAATCTTGGATTCAAGTATTGTACCACCTGAATCCAAGACCTATTTTAATAGGCTGCAGTAAACCTTACTTGGTGATGTTTAGCTTGCTCGGCTTCATCAACGATGACAACAGCTAAATCTTCTACCGATAAGATACTTCGTTGATTGGAATCGAATACAGGGTTTTCTAAGCCTAATCTATATTGACCCGTTCTGCCTGTTTGAATACCAGGATGCATTTCTATGGCCGGACTAATAAATGCCCAATCTAATTCTTTTTCATTTTTTAGGTAAGTCAAATAATCTCTAGCGGCTGTTGCACCAGCATAATATTCTTGAGGGAATTCTGGCGTATCTACTAGTTGTACTCCTGGGGCAATGTATAAACTTCCAGCACCGCCGATGGTGATAAAACGTTTCAGGCCAGCTATTTTCACGGCCTCTTGAATTTTCTTAGAGCCTTCAATGAAGTCGTGATACAAGTTGGGATTGGTCCATCCTGCATTAAAACTATTAATGACTACGTCAACACCTTGTAAAGCATGTGCCAGTTCATCCACTTGTGAAATGTCTACTTGCTTCCAAGTAATAAGTGGATTCTCATGGGAGAGTTGAGGGTTTCTAGCAATGGCAACTACTTCGTGTTGTCTATTGACAAGTTCATGTAGTAGGGCTTTGCCTACAAATCCTGTTGATCCGATTAGAGCGATTTTCATGATGATAAAATTTAATGTAATAATAAAAGTTACAGTAATGTATAAAAAAAAGGGTTAAAAATCTTTAGAAAACTGTTCTAAAGTTAAGGTCATTAGTTGACTCGAGATTTGATTATTTAAGTTAGTATATAACATGTCCAATTGGGTATTTATTTTTTTTCCGATAGGGCAATTGGGGTTTGGGTGATTTTTGGAATATCCAAAAGAAACCTTTTCCAAGGTAATTTTTAATACTTGATCTAGGTTGATTTGAGAAGGGGCTTTGGCTAACATGGTACCACCATTCTTGCCTTCTTTACTAACGACTAGCTGATGGTTTTTTAAATTAATTATTTCCTTTCTTACCAGTACGGGGTGTAAGTTTAAACTGCTGGCAATAAAATCAGATGACAAATACTCATGTTGGAATTTTGTCAACAACGTTAAAATATGCAGAGAAATAGCAAACTTACCTGAAATCATACTGTAATAAATAAGGTTACAATATTAAGAATTAAAATTTAGCTTGTCAATTTTTCTGCATTTTATTTTTAATTCAGGCAAAATTGATAATCTTGAAAGGCATATAATTTGAACTTCTTTATGATGCAACCAAAGGAAATACTAGGTAGATGGGTTGAGTTATTTAATCAATATGATGCTGATGGATTGGCGGCATTGTATACGGAAGATTGTATCAATCATCAAACACCTAACGGAATTGTTCAAGGCCGAGAGGCCATTCGTGCGATGTTTCGAAGTGAATTTGAGCAATTTGAAATGGTTTGTATCGTCGAGAATATATTTCAAGATGGCAATGTAGGCATGTTAGAATGGAAGGATCCTAAAGGCCTGAGAGGTTGTGGATTTTTTTGGATTGAAAATGGACAAATTGCCTATCAAAGGGGCTATTGGGATAAATTATCTTTTATGAATCAGCAATCTGGTGCCTAGATTTATGCACATGCTTTTTGCTTTTAACATGAAATTATGGATGAAAATAAAGGGATTAATTTACCTCCAGCTTACCTAGACATTCAAGAAAAGACCCGAGTATCGGGTTTTAGTATGGCATCTGATGTTTTGACAGGGTCATTGTTAAGAACTTTGGCAGCTTCCAAACCGGCCTCTAATTTTCTTGAATTGGGAACTGGAACAGGTCTATCTACTTCTTGGATGTTAGATGGAATGGATCAGAAATCTACCTTGACTTCCATTGACAATGATGACGCTTTTTTATCTATTGCGAGAGAATATTTGGGCTCAGATTCAAGACTGGAGTTGGTCAATTCTGATGGAGAAGACTGGGTAATGTCTCATCTTTCCCATCGATATGATTTTATTTTTGCGGATACTTGGCATGGTAAATACTTATTGTTAGATGAGGTGTTGAACATGCTAAACCCAGGAGGAATTTATGTGATTGATGACATGATTGAGCAAGCTAACTGGCCAGTTGGCCACAGTGAAAAAGCCGCCAAATTGATTCAAGAATTAGAAAATAGGAAAGACCTCAATGTGACCAAATTAGTTTGGTCTACTGGACTAATGATAGCAGTAAAGAATTAAGAAAAAAGGGGAATTACGATGATTGTTGAAGTAGCTGTATTGCAGGTTAGAAAGGGACAAGCAAAGTCATTTGAAGCAGATTTTAAATTGGCTAGTCAATACATTCGATCCATCCCTGGTTATCATTCGCATTCCCTTTTGAAATGCATGGAACAGGAAAACAAATACATTTTAGTTGCTCATTGGCAAAAATTGGAAGATCATACAGTTGGCTTTCGACAATCTCCACAATATGAACAGTGGAGGGAATTGTTACATCATTATTATGACCCATTTCCTGTTGTTGAGCATTATCAAGAAATAATATTGACATGATTAAAAGACTTGAATCCATTGATTTTTTAAGAGGTATTGTCGTGATTCTCATGTTATTGGATCATGTGAGGGATTTGTTTCACATTCATTCCATTGATCAATCCCCCACAGATTTAGCAGTAACGACTCCTGCGGTATTTTACACCAGAATTATCACTCATCTTTGCGCTCCTATTTTTGTATTTCTGGCAGGTAGTTCGGCATATCTGGTATTTCAAAGGTCCGAGAATAAAAAACAATTTAGTCAGCGCATGATTCTTAGAGGCGCTTGGCTCATCTTGTTGGATTTGGTAGTGGTCAATCTAGGCTTATTTTTTGATATACATTTTGGGCTTATTCTAATCGACGTACTAAGTGCCATTGGTTTTTCGATGGTGATGATTGGACTAATTAATCGTCTATCAACGAAGCAAATTTTTTGGTTGGCATTAGGTATTATCTTGCTCCAACAGGTGTTGTTGCAAATTCAACCAACATGGCTAAAACCTCTCTCATTTTTAATTAGTCCAAATGCATTCCCTTTGCCAAATGGCACCTTGTTGGTGGTAGGTTATCCACCTATTTCATGGCTTGGAATATGCCTGTTGGGCTATTCTTTAGGGCATTATTTTTTGGAGAAAACGACGGCTGATTTTTGGAAATTAGGTCTTAGGTTATGTTTCCTTTTTTTAGTTGTTCGATATTTTAATCTGGGTGGAGATGCCCCATGGCAAATAGATGGATCATGGACGAAACAATGTATGTCCTTTTTTAATGTATCAAAATATCCTCCAAGCATTAGTTTTACATCATTGACTTTAGGCATCATGTTTTTACTGCTGAGTGTAAGTCAATATGTCGGAAAAAAGGGGACAGAAATAGTCAGTTCTTTTGGGCGAGTACCCTTATTCTTTTTTGTCAGCCACTGGTTTGTTCTTCACCTGATTTTGTTGGCTTTGATTTTCAATCAAGGCTTTCATATCGCCGATTTAGAATTCGGATTTCAATTAAGTAGACCTAAAAAATTTATTGGTTTGAGTCTTTCCCAAGTTTATATTGTTTGGTTTTTGGTGGCTTTACTCTATTATCCACTTTGCCGGTATTATTACCAATGGCAGCAAAGTAGAAAGAATCACTAAGGATATTATAGTTTTAGTTTAATCCCACCATTAATCATGAAACCATCCAATGGGGCATAGATGTCTCGGAAAGTTGGGTTTGATTTTGTCCCTGTATAAATGGTGTCAAATTTGGTTTGGCGGACATCTAGAAAATTTTCAAAATTGATATAAATGGATAGTTTATTCCAAAACTTTTCGACCATAAATCCGGTGAGCCAATAGTCTTTTCCCGTGGCTCCGTCGCTTAATATTTGTGGACTAAAGTAATAGGCTTCCAAGCCAATTTTCCATTTCTTTTCTAGTTCATACATGAGAACAGAATTGAATTTATGACGTGGAGTCAAAGGCTTTTCCTCAAAGATATTTCTTAGGTGTAATTGCGTGTTAGTATAGGTATATCCTAGAAAAAGATGAAAATCTTGATAGGCAATTTTTACATTCGTTTCCGTTCCTTTGGAGTCGATATGGCCTTTGGAATTCACTAAAAATTCTTTTTGTCCATTTTCTCTTGATTCCATCAAAAGTGGATTTTCTAATAGGGTATAAAAGAATAGATGATTGGCGCTGATTTGAATATCTTCCCCGATGCTCGTTTTATAGTTGAAATCGAGGTTAATACCTTTACTATTTTCTACGACATTCATTTTCTTATTGATGGGTAGAACGTTTTGGTATTGAATTCTCTCGCTTTCCTCGGTAAAAATAGTTGGAGTTTTATAGCCAAATCCTCCTCCAATTCGAGAGCTAAATTTTTCAGAAAAGTTGATGAGAGCGGAGGCCCTTGGTAAAAACTGCCAGCCATAGTCATAGACGTAATCACCTCTTAATCCAGTTTCAATATGCAGCCATGGCCAAATTTTAGTGGAGTTTTGTGCAAATAATCCAACAGTTCCTTGAGTGTAATTTCTCAATGGAAATGAGCTAAAACGGATTTCATCAAAGACATCCGTCCAGGCATTGGCACCCAGAACCCATTCACTTTTTTCTTGATAATGAGCAAATGATAACTCGGAGAAAGTAGAGTATTGTGTTCCATCATAGCGGTAATCAGGCACACTTATTTTTCGATTAAAATAGCTGATACTATTTTTAAAGGTAAGGAGTTTGTTGGGGGAAAATTTGTGTTCCCAAGTGAATTGAGAAGATATTCGCTTGGTTTTATTTGATTCAAAATACAGGTGACCTGTTTCTATTAAACCATTAATGTAATGAATATCGCCTCCTAATCTATTTTCATAGGACATATTTAAACCCAAAATGAGTTTATTATTATCCGAAGGGTACAGGTATATTTTGGGGTTTAAGGTAAAGCGTTGGAATTCAGGAATGGCAGATAAATCAATATTCCCAGGGTCATATGGAGAGTTTCTATTAAGAGAGGCAAAAATAGTTGTTCCTATTTTTTGATTTCTTTTGGCATAATAGGTATTAAAATCAAATCCTTTGGCAGATGTAGTGTTGATATGAATTTTAAAATCTCTTTCTTCCGTGGGATTTTTAGAAATTAAATTGACTAAACCAGCAATAGCGCCTCCACCATATAAGGTAGAAGCTGATCCTTTGATGATTTCAACTTGTTTTAAATCCAATGGTGGAATTTGTAAAAGCCCCAATCCACTAGCAGCTCCAGAATACAAAGGAAATCCATCTTTTAGCAATTGCGTATATCGACCGTCCAATCCTTGAATTCGAATCGATGCATTAGCGGAGGTCGCAGAGGTTTGTTGAACTTGGATACCCGTACTTTCACTTAAAAGCATGCGAATGTCTCCAGACTTCATATTGCTTTTCTCATTGATTTCCTCCCCTCCGATGAATTCTATTCGGGTAGGAATATCATGTATGGTTCTAGAACTTCGGGTAGAAGAGACCACGACTTCTTCCAATTCCTCCTGTGAAGGATTCAGAGAAATCTCTAATTGATTGATGGATTTTGTTAGCGGAACTATTTGCTGAAATGCCTGATATCCAATGTGGCTAATGTCTACTTTAACGATACTATCAGGTATTGATTGGAAAATAGCGATGCCATTGAGGTCCGCAATTTGCATTTGGGAGGCATTTTTCCAAGATAATTTAATGGTGGTATTGACTAAAGGACGACTATTCTCATCTTTGATAATGAGCTGCAAGGATTTTTGACCTTGTGCTAATTGGTTGTAAAGTAGTAGAATAAGAACGATTTTTATAAATTTCATCACAGGCAAAATAGTTCGACAAAAATAGAGATATTATCACAATTTATGAGGGAGTAAATGAATTCATATTTAGAAGCAAACATGGAAGAGGAATTTCAACTATTTCATCGAGATGGATCTCTTTGGGCAAAAGGTCACCACGTCAATGGCATTTACACAGGTTATTGGGAATGGTATCGCAAGGACGGAACGATTTTACGATCTGGTTATTTCAACCAAGGAAAGCAATCTGGAGAATGGACCACCTATGATAAACAAGGGAAAGTGTATAAGGTGACTCAAATGAAATGATTGAAAAGATGTCGAATTCGTTATCATCAATAAAAATTTATTGAAAAATATTCTAAATTTATTGTTTATCAATAAATAATCATTAAAATTTGCATAACAATTAAACGCAAAAATTGATGAAAACGAAAACAGCAAGTATTTTAGCAACCTTGAATGTGCTTTCTTGGATTGCTTACATTGGCATTTCGATAAAATGCGGAGCCATCATTTTCACTTATATCTTAAGTTTATTTAATCAGCAAGTGGCCAAAGATCTGTATCAAGGATTAAACTTATATGATTTGATGCACGATAGTTTTGTAAACTATTCACTATTTGTAGGGATTACAACGGGTCTTTTGGCAATCAAAGCCTATGTAGCCCAATTGGTCATTCAAGTATTAAGCAAAATCAATTTGAAAAGTCCATTCGATATGGAAGTTGCACAGTTAATGGAAAAAATCAGTTTGATGATATTAGTGCTTTGGGTACTATCCTTAGGAGCTTCGATTTACCAAGAGTTGATGGAATTGCCTAATATGGATTGGAATGGAGGTGAGGCTCTTTTTCTTTCCGGCCTGATCTTTTTATTTGCACAGATATTTAAAAAAGGAGTGGAGATTCAAGCAGAAAACGATTTAACTGTATAACTATGCCTATTGTCGTAAACCTAGATGTCATGATGGCAAAAAGAAAGATGTCTTTGAATGAGTTGTCCGAGAAGGTTGATTTAACCTTATCCAATCTTTCCATATTAAAGACAGGAAAGGCGAAAGCTATTCGTTTTAGTACCTTGGAAGCTATATGCCAAGCGCTCGAATGTCAACCCGCAGATATTTTAGAATATCAAGCATCTTAACAAAAATGGTTGATTAGAAAAGGCAAGGAATTTCCTTGCCTTTTTGTGTTTATATCAGTAAACCTGCACTTGCTTGCAAAGCATATACTGTTTTGAATAGATAAGCTTTTAGATCTAGTAGCTTCTCTGCCGCCTCCAGGGCCTTAATTTCTCGGCTATTAATCAAAAACAAGGAAGATTCCCCTTGAGAAAACTTAGACTCTTCGGCTTTCGTTAAAGCCATGTAACTCGAAACGGCTTTTTCTTGTGTCTGAATCTGTTTTTTGAGATTCTGAAATTGATTGAAATAACTATTTATTTTTATTTGAATCTGTTGTTTTTTCTGGGAAAGTTGAATGCTCGCTTCTTCCATTTTCAACTTTGCTGATTGATATTCTCCTCTACCAGAGGATAGGCGCAAGGGTAAATCCAATTTGATTCCGTAGCGATAATTATTGGCAAATAAGGCTCCCGAATTCGTGGTGGATTTATCCTTCATTAAGTGGTTATATTGAAGGTCTATTTTGGGCAATAAACTTTGAAACTTTAATTTTTTTTCCACATTCAGGCTTTCAATTTTAAATTGATACGCTTGTAATTCTGGGTGAAAGGAATCAACTTTTTCCAAAATGGAAGGAAGGCTTAAATCAAAATTGGAAAATAGACTCATATCGGTCCATACTTCGGCAGGAATGATCTCTCGACTTAAACTGGAAGGAGCATTATTTTCTTGCCAAAGAAATGCGGATAATTGTAGAGTAGCATTTTCAAAATCGACCATTTTGGTTAGGTTCTGATTGTCCAAGTACATGAATTGTGTACTGGCTTCCAAGGTATCCATAGCAGGTCGATCGCCAAGCTCCACACTTCTTTTGACAAACTCCACACGCCTTTTAGCAGCGTCTAAGTTCTGCCCCGTAATTTTTAATGCTTGAAAACATTTTAACCAATGCCAATATGCTTCCATGGCATCTAGGAATAATTGATTTAATACAACTCTTTGCTCAGCAAAAGCCATTTGATTCATCAATTTGGCTTGTTGCAAGGCAGCTCTTCGTTTATCCATCAATAGGTTTTTCGCCAGAGGAATTTGAACTCCTATATAGCTAGTCTGTCCTGTAGTCTGACTTGGATCGAGTCGGTCTCCTTGTAAGTTTTCTACCCCCGTATTGACTTCGATTCCATACCAAGTGGGAATACTTAGTTCTGGAGCATTATATTGATAATAACTGGTTCCATCCAAGGTTTTACTGGAGATGTAATGACGCAAGATTGGGTCAAATGCACCTCGAGCTTCCAAGATTTGTGCATTGGATTTGCGGATACCAATTTGTGCCTGACGAGCTACAGGATGGTATTTTTCTACAATTTTTAAATACGCTTCTGGATGTAAGGTTTTGGTTTGCGCCCAGGACATATGGGCCACTAGTAAAAACCAAAGAATATTACTTTTCATAGGTGTTGCTTTTATCTAATTTAGCCTGGTAAAAATCAGGAGGGAATCCGTTGATGTTTCTCCATAATTCATACCAAAGTGGAACGTCGTTCAGTAAGATAATACCTTTAACTCCAGCGCCTATTTTAATTTGCTTGGGCCATTTTTTGAATCGGGAGTCTTCTTGAACAATGACTCTAAATAGGCCATTGGCATTGATGGCATTCTCCACAAATAGCACCTTTCCTGCAAAGGTCCCAAAACTCTGTTCAGGCCAACCACCTGAAAAAACGATGGCTGGGAAACCATCAAAAATGAAACGGATGGATTGTCCAGGCGAGATCAAAGGCAAATCCACAGGTCTTACAAATACCTCAACAGCATAATTTTCATTTTGAGGAACAATACTCAAGAGCTCTTCCCCATCTTTGATGATTTCACCAATTCCTGTTTTTTTTGATTGTACTACTTGTCCACTTTGTGGTGCTAAAATATAGTACATGCCATTTCTAATGGAATAATTGGTGACTTGGTTGGCTAGCTTGGCTACTTCACCTTTATTGGCCTCAATTTGCCCCAAACTCTGCAATCGTTCACTGTCTGCCTTATTGATTTTTTCATCATATTCTTGATCCACACTTTTTAGTTCTATCTGTGTGTTATTGATTTCTTGAATGGTCTGATTTACTTTATTTTCAGACATGATTTTTTTGGCTAAGGCATTTTGTGCAGTAACATTTCGCTGTTGAAACTGAGTTTGCGAGATCAGACCTTCTTTGTACATCTGTTGGTATCTTTCCAATTGATCTTTCGCTAAGCTTTGTTCATTTGCACTCGCTTGTAGCTCTGCTTTTTCGGCATTGATTTTTTGTTGAAGCTGAATCAACTTATTGGCTAATTGACTTTTCTTTAAAGTTTTGGATTGTTTCAAATTCGCTATTTGCGCTTCAGTAGCTTGTACTTTTTGGATGTAGTAATCCAAGGATCCTTTTTTTGCATTTAATTGGTCTTGGGTACGAGCAATTAAATTAGGGTCTAAATAATCTTCCTTAATCTCACTTATTTTAACCAAGGTGTCTCCCTGCTGAACAATATCCCCTTCCTTCACCCACCAATTGGTAATTTTTCCAGCAATGGGGCTATAGATTTTCTGAGGTTTTTGTTCTTGATATAAGCTGGTGATATTTCCTTTGGTTTGAATATTTTGTGTCCAAGGAAGGAAGATGATTCCAAATCCAATCAGTAAAAGACCCATGATCCAAAATCTGATTTCGGTACTTTTCCCTTGTTGATAGATGAATTGAAATGACTTGAAATTTTCCATATTACAAATTGATTTGTTGGTCGGAAGCACTGACATATGCTGGGTCATTCGACACAATGATGGTAGTAGCTTGATTTTCTGGATTTAGTAAATAGCTTTTTAAGCGTTGAGCACTTGGTAGGTCTAGTCCATTCCATGGTTCTTCTAAAAGCAGTAATTTTTTAGACCCACAAATAGCACGAAGCAAGAGTATTTTTTTGATGATGGTTTGAGGTGTTTTTTTGCCAATGGGCTCTATGTAATGGTCAAAGCCTTTTGGAAAATGAGCAATAAAACTCTCAAAACCCAGTTTTTGGGCTGTTTCCATGATTAATTCAGGACTAATTTCATTTTGACCTAAGCTGATGTTTTCCCAGACTGTCCCACCAAAAATTTCTTGTCCGTGCAATAAGACACCTGTGTGTTTTCTTAGGCTAGCTAAACTATAATTTTGAATGGGAATTTGATTGATTAAAATGGAGCCTTTGAAGCTTTGATAATTCCCTGTTAATAATCGTAGTAACATGGATTTCCCTGAACCTTCTTGTCCTAAAATGGCAACTTTTTCACCAGATTTTATTTGAAAGGAAAGGTCTTCTAAAATGGGATTACCTGATTCAAACTGGAAACTCATCTGCTTTAGCTCTATTTCTAAGCCGTTCACCGATGAAAGTTCCAATTGCCCAGACGTTTCCATCGGGCTTTCAATAACACTAGCAATTTTCTCTAGGCCTGTGATGACATCGTAAGCGCTGTCTAAGCTTGTGATGAGTTTTTCCACGGCCCCGATGACCATCAAAATCACAATTTCAGCAGCAATGAATTCACCTAAGTTTAACTGTTGGTTAATCAATAAATAGGCACCTAAAGATAGCGTGATGATGGTCAGTACAACTTTAAACGTAACAAGGGTTTTGTATTGGAAAAGTAAAATATGAAAGTGTTTGGTTCTTGCTAAAAGGTATTGGCTGACATTTTTATCCGTTTTTTGGATATTCAATGATGAGCCTTGACTGAACTTGAAAGATTTTAGCGTTCTACCAATTTCACTGAAAAAATTAGCCACACCATATTTGTAATTGGATTCTTCTATACTGGATTGTATTCCAACTTGACTTGTCACGTACAAGATAAATACAAGCATAAGTAATAGTGCCAAGCTAAAAACAATGAAAAATGGATGGTACAAGGACAATAAAACGGTTCCAAATAGAATTTGTACGCTTGCCATGGGAATGTCCAATAATAACTTGGCGAAGCCTTTTTGGATGTTGACAATATCAAAGAATCGAGAGACTTTTTCTGGAATGAAATATTGGTCATTTTTCATCAAATCCATTTTGGGAATCTTTAAAGCAAAGTCATAGGAGTATTGCGTGAATATTTTTTGTTGAATGGCCTCAATGATTTTCATTTGATTGATTTGAAGAAGTCCCACCAAAAACACACCCAAAACAATGAAGAATATCAGAATGTAGATGGAGGTAACCATGGTGGCACCCATGACTAAGCCAATAATGGACTGCACTCCCAGAGGGAGGCTTAAATTGACTAAGCCACTCACGATGGAAAACAAATAAATGGAAGTAATCTCTTTTTTATGATCTACTACCAGCTTACTAATTCGGTCGATCGGATTCCTTTTTATCATAGTTGTATATTTCTGGAACAAAATTAAAATACTTTTTTAAATAATAGTAATACTATTACAAATAAAATAAAAAATTATTTTGAGATAGCTTTTCTATCATTTATGTTTGTGTAATATTTTAACGAACATGGACTATTCATTAAGTTTTAAGGTCAATGACAAAATCTATTTGCGAGATCCCGAGGGTACGGAACTGGGAAAGCAAATGGTCAAGCATTCCATTGATTTAATTTTTCAATTGGGTTTTGAACATTTTACGTTCAAAAAGCTTGCTACGGAAATGAATACGACAGAGGCGACGATATATCGTTATTTTGAAAACAAGCACCGATTGCTTTTATACATTCTAAATTGGTATTGGTCCTACATGGAATACCTTGTATTGTTTCAGTTGGAACCTGTGCAAAGTTCTAAATCGAAATTGGAAAAATTGGTGGAACTGCTAACGAGAGAATTGCCTGAAAGTGCTGGGCAGACGGATTACAATAAGAATTATTTACATCAAATTGTTATTTCAGAGAGTAGTAAAGTGTACTTGGTAAAAGAGGTAAAAGAGATCAATCAGCATGAAGTTTTTAAGCCTTACAAGGATTTATGTGAGCGTATTTCCAACTTGATACAAGCTTATGATCCACATTATTTATACCCACATTCCTTGAGCAGTACGCTCATAGAGACGTCTCATTCCCAACTGTTTTTTAGCATGTATTTGCCCAAATTGACTGATTGTGGTTCAGAAAATAAGCAAGTTTTTGTTGAAAAATACTTGAAGGATTTGGTATTTACTTTGTTGAATAAACCCCAATAAGCTGCTGTAATTTCAGATAAAATCGATTATTCTTGAACAGGCTGAAAGTATTTTTTGCCAATCACAAAAAGGATAAAATTGGCACTTAGTGCGCAGAAAACCATAATGATAGCCATGGTGAAAGGTGTTCCATCAAAAAGGAGCCCAAGTATGGTCGCGCATATAGACCCCCAAGCCATTTGCAATGCTCCCATCATAGCGGAAGCGGCACCTGCCCCTTCATGGAAAGGTTGTAAAGCTAAACTAATGATATTTGGGAAAACTAATCCTTGGCAAGCCAAAATCAAAAACAGTAATAAGATGTTGATTTGAATATTGATCAATCCAAATTTAGATAAAACGGCAAGTGTGATGGCAAGAAGTAATTGGAGAGGTAAAATGAAGGAAAGGACTTGTTGGCTGCTAAAGCGTTTTAAGACCCAATGGTTAAACTGGCTTGCGCCAATTATCCCTGAGGCTACCATGGCAAATATCCATCCAAATTGTTTTTCATCGGCATGGTAAAAATTCAAAAAAGTGAGGGGGGCTCCAGAGACAAAGGTGAAGATACATCCAGATCCTATTGCTCCTGAAATAGCAAAAGTTAAGAATTGTTTTTCAGGAAGTAGGGCAACGTAAGAAGTCAGAATGCTTTTTACTTTAAAGGGACCTTTCGGGTGTTTATTGATTTTTTCAGGTAACCAACTCTTGATTAAGAATAAGATCAAAAGTGTGATGATTCCTAGTAATACAAAGATGATATTCCAATCGGTAATCGTTAAAAGTAAGCTTCCCAAAGAAGGAGCTAAAATGGGAGAAACGCCTAAAATAAGCATCATGAGAGAAAGAATTTTAGGTCTTTCAGCTTCTTTAAATGTTTCCCTGATAATGGCGTTAGGAGCGACCATTCCGATACTTCCACCAATGGCTTGAAAGAAACGCCAAACAATGAGTTGCTCAACTGTAAAGGAAAAAGCCGACCCAAATGAGCTAATGACATAAATAATAAGGCCAATGTATAGGACATTTTTTCTTCCAAAATGATCCAAGAGAGGACCATTGACTAATTGACCCAAACAAATACCAAAAAAGAAACTGGATAAAGTATAGCCCATTTGTTCTTGAGAACAATGTAATGCGGCAGCCATATTCTTAAATGCAGGCAAATACATATCAATCGACAAGGGGCCTATCGCAGATAAAATACCAAGTATTAAAATGATTTTGGTTCGATTTGCCTGTTTGGACATGTGGTAGGTAAGTTTTACAATTTTGGGGAACGGGACGCAAAATTAATCCCAAAATATGGTTTTCAATAGTTTATTTTAAAAGAAGATTTGTTTTCTTTGTTTGATGCACGAGTAAATCGATTTTCTTATTAATTCAACTTTCTTTTTGCGAAGCTGCTTTTGTTGACTTATCCACATACTATTATTTATCTAGGTTTGATTTCATGAAAAACATCGTATTCGGCCTATTATTTGCCATGTTGTGGTCGTCTGCAGCTGTTGCTACTAAAATGGGTATACTATCTGTTCATCCCTTTATTTTAGCTAATGTTCGATTAATCATTGCTGGGATTTTCATTTTATTGATATCCTTGTTATTTCAACCGCAGCATCGGATAAAACCAAGCTGGAAAGAGCTGAGGCAATTATCCTTTTTTGGGCTTTTTAATTCGACCATTTACCTAGGAGCATTCGTTATGGCCATTAAATTCGTAAGTCCAGGAATAGGCAGTTTAGCCACGGCCACCAACCCCATTTTTATCACGATGTTGTCGGCTTTACTCTTACAAAGAAAGCCTCAAGTAAAGGAAGTAGGAAGTTTGATTTTAGGCCTTAGTGGAATCCTCGTGGCCTCTTTTCCACAGTTAACATTAGAGCCAACGGTGTGGAAGGGCTTGTTGATTTTAATTGGCGGGATTATTACCGTTTCTGCTGCTACGGTATATTATGTTCGGACTGAATGGAAGTTAAATTCATTTGTTATTAATGGCTGGCAGGTTTTGTTAGGGGGAATATTTTTATTACCCTTTACCGCCTTTTTTGCATCATTTAGTTCTGCCAATTTTGATCTTCGTTTCCTACTTTCTGTTGCTTGGCTTATTTTCCCTGTCTCCATTGCAGCCTTATGGTTATGGTTTTATTTAATTGACCAAGACCCAATTTCAGCTTCTTTATGGATGTTCCTTTGCCCCGTTTTTGGATATATATATGCCTATTTATTTAGTGGGGAATCCATTTCAGCATATACAATTATTGGAACGGTTATTGTTATTGTGGGATTGTATGTAGGCAAAAAACAAGCGCCTGTTTCGTCCAACTAGTTTGATTTTTTTATACCTTTCATAAAATTGCATTCCTGTGACTACCAACCGATTAGAAGCCTTCAGTGATGGCGTATTGGCTATCATCATTACCATCATGGTCTTGGAATTAAAAGTACCTCATGGGTCTGATTTCGAAGATTTGCAACCTTTGATTCCTAAATTTCTGTCGTATTTATTCAGCTTTATTTACGTAGGAATCTATTGGAATAACCACCATCATTTGTTTCAAGCCATTGAAAAAGTAAATGGCAAAGTGTTATTAGCCAATTTGGGATTATTATTTTGGCTCTCTCTTTTGCCATTTGTTACAGGTTGGATGGGAGAAAATCACTTTGATAATCATACAGTTGTCTTATACGGATTTGTTCTTTTTATGTGTGCTTTGGCCTTTTTATTATTAGAAAAACTAGCCGTTAAACATGAAGGACATGAATCGAAAATAGGGAAAGCGCTATCAAACAGTTGGAAGGAAAGAATTTCAACTTTCGGATATTTTTCTGGTATACTATTGGCCTTTTTTTACCCAATAGTCAGTTTAGTGATTTTTTATGGAATTGCCATTTTATGGATTATGCCAGATTCAAGAATTGAGAATACCTTGAATCAAAAATCAGACTAGCAGATAAATCCAATATGAAATGCTAGATTTGGTAAGAATACTTCATGTTTTGGTCTCAAATTAGAAGAGCTTTTGAATAACTAATTTACATTTGATTTTAAACTTCATAGAAATGATAAAACGTCGACAATTTATCCAAGGTTCTGCCAATACCTTATTGTTTTCAATGCTTTTGGGCTCTAAAAATTCGCTTTTTGCTCAATCTGCATCGATGCAAGGTCCAGCTTTTACATGGAAAGAATTACGTGGGGGGATTTCTCTTTTTAGTGAAAGGGGCGGCACCATAGCGGTGTTGAAAACGAAAGATGGCTATGCTGTGGTAGATACACAGTTTCCAGACCAGTCTCAGCACGTAATCGATGAGTTGAAAAAACAATCTGACCAGAAAATACAATTGTTGATGAATACGCACCATCATGGTGATCATACCAGTGGGAACATAGCATTTAAAGGATTGGTTAATCGAGTTGTGGCTCACGAGAACTCGTTGAAAAATCAGATAGCTGCTGCTACCAAAGCCAAAACAGAGGAGAAACAATATTATCCAACAGAGACGTTTAAAGATACTTGGACAACCAAAATAGGAAAAGAACGCATTAGAGCTCATTACTTTGGTCCTGCTCATACGGATGGAGATGTGGCCATTCATTTTGAACATGCCAATGTGGTGCATTTGGGCGACTTATTCGGGAACAAACGCTATCCTATCATTGATCGAAGTGCTGGAGCTAGTGTAGCCAACTGGATTCATGTCAATGATAAAATACAAAAGCATTTTGATAAGGACACTATTTTTACCTATGGACATGCTTTTAATCCAACAGAAATTACCTGTAAAAAAGAGGATTTAATGGCCTTAACGGATTATTTAGAGAAGTTAATAATTCATGTTTCTTCGGAAATTAAGAGTGGCAAAACAAAAGAAGAAGTAATGAAGTTAACTGCTGTGAATGGTGTACAGGGGATGAATGGGGATTTCTTGAAGAATAATTTTCAAATGGCTTACGAGGAATTAACAGAAAAAAATACAAAACAATAAACAACAATCATCTTATGAAAATCAACACATTATTAAAGCCGATTTTGTCGGTATTATGTCTTTTATTTGTGTCAATTAGCTCATTTGGGCAAGACGCTCCTCGTCCTCCACAAAGTCCTAAAGTAACAGTTACAGGAACATTTGGAAAAGCGAATGTCTCAGTCGTTTATAGCAGCCCATCGGTCAAAGGAAGAAAAATTTGGGGAGAATTAGTTCCCTATGGAAAAGTTTGGAGAGCGGGTGCTAACTCTGCGACCATCATTGAAACAGATGCGGATGTGAACATTGCTGGCAATACCTTGGCTAAGGGCAAATACAGTATTTATATGCTGCCATCAGAAGGGGATTGGCAAGTTATTTTCAATACAGAAGTAGGACAATGGGGTATTAAACGAGGCGGAGAAACAACTCGTAATCCGGAAAAAGATGCTTTCACCATCACAGTGAAAACTGCTAAATCTGACTTCAAAGAAGCTTTAGAGTACAAAGTGGTACCAGCAGGAATTGCCTTCGGTTGGGAAAATGTGAGTTTATTAATACCGATTAAATAGATTAAAACCTTTGTTCTATGAAAAAGCGGTCAGTAATGACCGCTTTTTGTTTTTATATCAATTGACTTATTGTTGATATTTTGTTCTAATTTGTACTTGATCAACAGCTATATACCTCATGATTAAGGCAATTCATATCTGCATCGTATTTTTTTTATTGTTTCCAGTCAAGCTTTTGGCAACTGATAAACCAGCCTACCGATTGTTTAACGCAAAAGGTAAGGAAGTTTCATATCAGAAAATGATCAAGCAAATACAAAAGCAAGATGTTGTTTTAATAGGGGAATTACATAATAACCCCATCAGTCATTGGTTAGAATTAGAGATTATTCAATCGTGTTATTTGCAACGGAAACTAGTTTTGGGAGCCGAGATGTTTGAGCAAGATAATCAAGGGGCTTTATCGGCGTATTTAGCTGGTAAAATCTCAGCCAAAGGACTAGATTCTTCCGCAAGGCTGTGGAGAAATTATAAGACGGATTATGCACCTCTGGTGAATTTTGCCAAGGAGAATCAGGTGAATTTTATTGCAACCAATGTTCCCAGAAAATATGCTAGCCTGGTTTCTAAAGGGGGATTTGAGGCATTGAATCAAATATCAGCAGAGGAAAAATCTTGGATGGCACCACTACCAATAGCCTACGATGCCAATCTCCCTTGTTATCAAAAAATGATTACGATGATGGCTGGTCATGCGACGCCCAATATGCCTAAAGCCCAAGCTTTGAAAGATGCTACCATGGCCTATTTTATCATGAAAAATTGGGAAGAAAATAATCTATTTATTCATGTGAATGGCTCTTACCATTCTGAAAATTATGAAGGGATTTCATGGTATTTAAAATTGGCTAAACCAGCAATTAAAATCGCCACGATAGCTACAGTTAGTCAAAAAGAAATTAAGCAATTAGCCCAAGAAAACAGGGGAATTGCAGATTATATCATCTGTGTGGAAGATGATATGACAACGACCTATTAAGGTGTGAATTTGTTATCGTTTTTATCGTCCTGGAATTTCGGTCATTGATCAATAAATTATACGAATATTTCTCCAATCATATATAAAACACAAGTACCACTGATATTCACTCGGTCGCCTAAAAGTTCACAAGATAATTCACCTCCACGAGGAGATAGTTGCTTGGCTGTCAATTGAGTTTTATGTTTTCTCATTGCCCAATATGGGATCAAAGTCGTATGGGCAGAACCTGTCACAGGATCTTCATCAATGCCTGATTGCGGACCAAAAAATCGAGATACAAAATCAACTGTATCACCTGGAGCCGTAATGATAATTCCTCTGGCTTTTAGCTTGGCAATTTCAAAAAAATCAGGCTTCATGTTAGCAACTTGACTCTCATTTTCATAGACAAACAGGTAATCTGTTTTGCCCTTTAATACTTCTTTGGCAGGGATGGATAAGCCTTTGAATGTATCCCAATCAAAATCAATGTCTTGTATTTGATCTACAGGGAAATTCAACGTTAATAGTTCTCCATTTTTAGCTACTTGTAAATAACCGCTTCGATGTGAATAAAACACAATTTCGTCAGAAAGTACTCCTAGGTGATGATAAAGAACAAAAGCTGCAGCTAAAGTGGCATGACCGCATAGGTCGACTTCCACTGTTGGGGTGAACCACCGAATATCATATTGCTCACCTTTCTTTACAAAAAAGGCGGTTTCAGCTAAATTATTTTCTGCCGCTATTTTTTGCATCAAATCATCCTCTAACCAGTGATCCAATGGACAAATTGCTGCCGGGTTTCCAGCAAACAATTGATTGGTAAAAGCATCTATTTGGAATAGGGTCAATTTCATGAGCGTATATATTTAATCCTCAAAATTATACATCTATATCATATTTAAATATCCACTCATCCTAATTTAACACAAACAAAAAAAGCCTCGATTTTCATCGAGGCTAGAAATTAAGTAGAAACGAATTAGTTCGCTTTTACAAGTTCGAATAATTCTTTGTCCAGTTGTGGTTTGACAACACAAGAATTATCGAAGTGCATGGTTGAGGTATTTGATGTATTATAGGTTGGCCAAGTTGGCAATCCTTTATGATTAGGATTCCCCAAACGGGCAAAATTAATCCAAGCTTGACTCATTTTATCGGCCAAAGCATAGGCTTCTTTGGTACCTCCTGTCATTTCTTCACAACGAGCAATGTTATTAAAACAGAAAGGAAGTTCAACACAGTGAATGGCTTTGTATTTTCCGTCAAATACAGGTGACTGCCATGTGAATAAATACATGTAAACAGGAGCACCACCAGCTACTGCTGATTTAATATTAGCTTGGTCAACAGCACCTGGTCTGAATCTCGTGTCTACATCCATCAAATCAGTTGGTTTAGTATCTGCTGGGTAGGCTTTCTTTACAGCAGCTTTATAAGCTTCAGCTTTAGCGCCGAACGTTTTTTGTAGATATGCTTCTACGTCTGCCATGGATGCATCGTGACTTATACCTGAAAACAAGGTTGGCATAAATTCATTTTTTACCGTTCCGATCATTAATGGAACATTTTTGGATAATTCCATAGCCTCAGCCGACATCGGTTGATACGGTAATATATTGGCATCGATACTTGGTCCCCAGCTTAATCCAAAACCACCCACTGGTTTTCCAGCGGCTCTTAATTTAGCTGCCACCGTTTGTAGCGCTTTTTGACCTGCAGCTGCTAGGGTAGGGAATGGCACTTTTTGTAAACTATCTACTTTAGACTCATCGATATTCAAGGCATTCAATACTTCTTTGGTGATGGCTTGGGTTACTGATTTATCAGCCATATTTGTAGTAAAGGCACCACTTTGATTGATGGCTTTGTGGAATAAACCTTTAGCCGAAGGCATAGCCATTAAGGTATTTACTTTTGCTCCGCCTCCTGATTGACCAAAAATGGTCACATTACTTGGATCACCACCAAATTGACTGATATTCGCTTTTACCCAATCTAAGGCAACTTTCATATCCAAAACAGAGTTATTGGCTGAAGTTTTGTATTTATCTCCATAGGCAGACAAATCTAAATATCCCAAAATGTTCAATCGGTGGTTGATTGACACAACTACCACATCCCCTTTTTTCGCTAGATTTTCACCATCATAAGAAGGTAATTCTTGAGAAGATCCAGAGGTAAAACCTCCTCCATGTATCCAGAATAAAACAGGTCTTTTCTTTCCATCATTGATTCCTGGAGTCCAAACATTCACACGCATACAGTCCTCATTAGGATAACCCCAAGAGTGATTGTACACAAATTCGGATTCATCGGCCACTTGAGTCGTAGGAGTCAATAAATAAGCTACTGGGCCATAGCTAGTAGAACTACGTACTCCATTCCATGGCTTGGGCTTATGAGCAGTTTCAAATCTACCAGCTTCTGCATAGGGAATACCTTTGTACGTGTAAATACCTCCATGTACATATCCACGCACTTTGCCGGCATCTGTTGATACCACGGCTACATTTTGCCCAGTAGTAACTTGAGCTTGTAATGACATTCCTCCTAGTAGGAATAGACCTAAAACTAAACTAGCTTTTTTCATTTTTTTTATATGTTAAATTATAGAGAATTTCTGTTTTCTTTCAAACGATTCAAAGCTGAGCCCTTTGTATCATTTTGATAATTTAGCCAAATGTAATAAAATAATTTGATTTTCTATTTTTTAGAAAATCACTTTGATAAAAACAGTTTCTTCTAAAAATTTGTCAATAAATTAGTGTTCCATTAAATCTAGAATCATTGAAATCAACCAAACATATAGCTCAATTGACCTTGGATTGTGTCATTTTTGGCTTTCATGATAAAAAACTCAAGCTCATTTTAAGTAAGCTTAAATTGGAGAAAGACATATTTGCCTTACCTGGAGGCTTTATTCTACAAGAAGAGGACATTGAAGATGCGGCTAAAAGGGTCTTATATGAAAGAACAGGTATCCAAGATGTCTATCTAGAGGAATTTGGGACCTTTGGTAGAACCAATCGAATATCAGATGAAGACTTTCTGTTATTTTCTAGTATCGCTCGAGATCTTTATCCCGATGTGGAACCTCCAGTCAATGAGAATAATCAAAAAATGCGGATAGTCAGCATTGGATACTATGCCCTGGTTGATTTCGAAAAAGTGATTCCTCAAAAAATTGATTTGGACGAAAGCTGTGATTGGTATGATATCAAAGAGCTTCCCAACATGATTTTTGACCATCAAGAAATGGTAGCAAAGGGCCTAGAAGTACTCCAAGAACGTTTAGACAAAAAACTGCTTTTTAATAATCTTTTACCTGAAACTTTCACGTTGAAAGACGTTCAGGAATTATATGAAACCGTCTACGACAAACCCTTTCCAGCCAATAATTTCCAGAAAAAAATATTGGATTTGAATGTTTTAGAGCGGCTCGACAAGAAATATACGGGGGCAAAAAGTAAAGCTCCTTATTTGTATCGACTGAAATCTAAATCCTAAGAATTATTAATCTTTGATAAACGGCCTATTTGAGGACAAAATTTAATTTTATATTTGTCTAAATCAACTGACAGATTATGGGCAAATTTTATGACGCTATTTCTGAAGCTCACCGAGAGTTCATAGAAAAACAACATCTATTTTTCGTTGGGACAGCGCCCCTTCAAGGAGATGGTCGGGTGAACGTATCACCAAAGGGCCTAGAGGGATTTCGAGTGATTGATTCTCATACGGTTGCTTACATGGATATCATTAGTTCGGGAAATGAAACCTCTGCCCACACCTTAGAAAATGGAAGGATTACATTCATGTTTTGTTCTTTCGACAAAAACCCAAATATCTTACGATTATATGGCAAAGGTTTTGCCATATTGCCCAATTCACCGCTTTGGGAGGAATATGCGCCGCATTTTAATATCATTCCAAGTACAAGACAAATCATCATTGGGAAAATTGATTTAGTTCAAACCTCCTGTGGATATGGGGTACCCATGTACGAATATCAAGGTGAGCGAGATATTTATTTTACTTGGGCAAATCAAATGGGCTCTGAAAAATTAGAACAATACATGGAGGAGAAAAACATGATAAGTTTAGATGGATTACCTACTGACTTAAGCCTTCAAAAGAAATCGAAATGATAGATCCATTATTTAAAAAGCTGGCATTTAAGAATCAGGCGGAAGTGCTTGTACTCGGAGCTCCTGAATCATTTCAATTAGCATTAAAAAAATTACCAGAGGAGACGCAGGTAATAAGCTCCTTAAATCAAGTTAATCAAATTGGCTACGCTTTGGTATTTGTTACTCAAAAAGCAGAAATCCAAGTATTTGCAGAAGCTTGTCGAGATAAAATTGCCGGCGACACCATTTTATGGATGTGTTATCCCAAAGGAAGTTCTAAGAAATATAGCTGTGATTTTAACCGAGATCAAGGTTGGGAACCGATGGGCGAGATAGGATTTGAGCCAGTAAGTATGGTCGCCATCGACGAAGATTGGAGTGCCTTGCGTTTTAGAAACGTACATTTTATCAAAACCTTAAAAAGAAATCCAGATCACATCATGTCGAAAGAAGGAAAGGCAAGGATGCAGTAATAATTTCAAATTCTTTTCTTTACAAATGAAAAGCCACCATTGGCTTCATTTGACCTATGAAAATTCTTACTTTGTCTTTAGCTTTTAATCGATTCGGGGCCGTATTACTCCTTTTTTTTATTATCCCATTCTCTGGGTTTGCTCAAAATGTCAATCGGGGTGCCCAAGTTTTTGAACTGAATTGCGCTAACTGTCACAACTTTAAAGATGATGGGATTGGTCCGCAATTGGGGGGCCTCAAGGGGATCGTTGACAAAAAATACCTGTTGGACTTCATCAGTAATCCTAAAGCTTTAATTGATGCCAACGTTGCTAGAGCGCAAGACAAGTACAAGAAATTCAAATCCTACATGCCTGGTTTCAATCACTTGGATCCCAAAGACCTAGAAGATGTAATTGCATATATTTTAGAGAAACCAAGTCCAAAGATTCCCAATAAAAAAGATAAATGGGCACTAGAAAATCCCATTAAGGAAGGGATTCCATTTTCAGGGGAGAAAATAACGCTTAAAAAAGTGCTAAAATTCCCTTTTACTAATACGCCACAGGTGAATACCCGCATTAATAAAATGACCTATCACCCCATTAGTAAAGAGCGTATCATTTCTGATTTACAAGGGAAAATCTATTTATTGGATGATAAGAGCCAGTTAAGTGAGTTTTTTGACATTAGTAAGCATTTTCCACATTTTACCAATAAGCCAGGATTTGCTACTGGTCTTGGGAGCTTCGCTTTTCATCCACTTTTTGCCCAAAACAAGCTTTTTTATACCACCCACACGGAACCCGAAATCAAGGGCCATTCCGACTTTACTTACGGAGATAGCCTTCGTGTGAAATTACAATGGATAATAACTGAATGGACTTTAGATGATCCTAATGCTAAGACATTAAAGGGGAAGTCGCGAGAAGTCATGCGTGTCAATGTTATTGACCAAGTGCATGGTATGCAAGAAATCACCTTTAACCCTTATGCCAAACTGGGAGATTCTGATTTTGGACTCATGTATATTGGTTTAGGAGATGGAGGGGCATTGGAACAAAGAAGAGGTTTTATTCCAAATAATAGTGAGCATGCTTGGGGCAAAGTTTTACGTATTGATCCCCTTGGTCGAAATAGCCAGAATGGCAAATACGGCATTCCTGCCTCCAATCCATTTGTTGGTAAAAAAGGACTTGATGAAGTGTTTGCGCAAGGTTTCCGAAACCCGAATCGGATCTCTTGGTTGAAAGATGGAAGAATTATCGTTTCTAATATTGGTCAGAGACATATTGAATCCCTATACCTGTTGAAAGCCGGTAAAAACTATGGTTGGCCTTTGCGAGAAGGGACCTTTGCTATAGACTCTACCATGAGTACCAATACCGTATTCCCGCTACCTAAAAATGATGCAAAAATGGGATATACCTATCCAATTGCTCAATTTGATCATGATGAGGGAAATGCCATTATGGGAGGCTTTGAGTATACGGGGAAATTAATTCCAAGCCTACGAGGAAAATACGTTTTTGGGGAAATAGTTCGAGGTCGAGTATTTTATATTCCTACTTCAGAAATCAAAGAAGGTACTCAAACACGCATTCGCGAATTGAAACTGCAAATGGATGGTTTACCTGTTACCTTGAAAGAACTGGTGAAAGCAAATAAAGTAGATCTTAGATTTGGTCAGGATGCACAAGGGGAAATCTATATCATAACTAAGACAGATGGCATGTTATACCAAATTGTTCCTAGTTTGTGATAAACGTCACGTAGGCTTACTTCGAAATCCATTTTTTTTGTGGAAATAAATGGATTATGACACCATCGATTTCGATTGACACATTGATTGAGAAGTTGAATCAACAAGAAGAACTGTTGCTTCTGGACATTAGAAGCAAAGAAGAGTTTGAATCTAAACACATCCCCAAGGCCATTCATATACCAGGAGAAGAACTCCCGCATGGTTTACCGTTACATGCAGATCAAGTTCTTTTGGTGACTATTTGTGGGAAGGGTGGAGGTAGGTCAGAACAGGCTGCTCAAAAATTGATTTCTCTGGGTTTTCAGGCTAAATTTTTAGAAGGAGGTACTCATGAATGGTTTGAAAAAGCTATTTAGCGCGATTGTTTTCAACGGATTTGTCGTGTCAAATTATCTTTCAAAAATTTCATGAAATAAGCTGAACGTACATGGACAAATTTTAAGAGAAATAGATTAATATTGGAAAATATTGATTGTCTCTAAACATAAAATAGAATTGTCATGATAAGAAAAGCAAATGCCGTTTGGCAAGGAACGGGTAAAGAGGGTAAAGGTGTACTTACTACCCAAAGTGGTGTATTAAATCACACCCAATATTCCTTCAACACTCGATTTGAAGATGGGATCGGTACCAACCCAGAAGAATTAGTAGCGGCAGCTCATGCGGGTTGTTTTGCCATGAAACTTAGTTTTAATCTTACGGGTGCAGGATTTCCTCCTAAAGTATTGGATGTGCAAGGAGAAATTAAAATGGAAGAAGGCTCCATTATTGAATCTCGATTGATATTAAAAGCGACTGTACCGGGTATTGACCAAGATACTTTTTTAGCTCAAGTAAAAGATGCGGAGGCGAATTGTCCCATTTCACGATTGTTAAAAACGACAATTGTGGTAGACTCAACACTGCAAGGGTAAAGTTAGAGGTTTAACATGTTAGACCTTTTCTCGTTCATAGTTTTAGGCTTACCATGGTAAGCCTTTTTCTTTTTCCCTCGATTAAAAAAAAGGATGATTTCAGTAAGAAATCAAATGTTATTACTTTTAGAAATAGTATCACAAAACCGGAATTTATCCCATGAAAGAAAACGCTTCCAACCGCAGGAAATTTTTGCAAGATGCCAGCCTTTTATCAAGTCTTGCATTTATGCCATCCATTCATAGTCCCATTAAAGATGGTACCTCCTTGTTTGTTCCTAAAGTTCAAGAAAAGATCATTGCACCACGTTTAAAATTTGGTGTTATTGGAATCAATCATGGTCATATTTACACCATGGCTAATTCCATCATTCGTGGTGGTGGAGAATTTGTTTCCTACTATGCGAAGGAGCCAGATTTAATAAAGGAATTTGCTAAAAAATATCCTACGGCTAAATTGGTAAAAAGTGAAGCAGAGATTTTAGGAGACCCTTCTATTCAATTGGTTCTTAGTTCCATTACTCCTGTAGAAAGAGCGCCACTGGGTATTCGTGTCATGAAATCCGGGAAGGATTACATGGTGGATAAACCGGGTATTACTACGTTAGAACAATTGGCGGAAGTTCGCAAGGTTCAAAAAGAAACCAAAAGAATTTATTCCATTTCTTATTCTGAGCGATTTGAAAATAAAGCGACTGAAAAGGCTAGTCAATTAGCTCAAACAGGGATAATTGGTAAGGTGGTTCAAACCTTAGGTACTGGTCCTCACCGGATGAGTATTCCTTCTAGACCTTCCTGGTTTTTTGATAAGAAATATTACGGTGGTATTATCACGGACATTGGTTCTCATCAAGTAGATCAATTTTTACACTTTACTAAATCTATACAAGGAGAGGTGGTGGCCTCCCAAGTAGCCAATCATAAATATCCTCAATACCCTAATTTTGAAGATTTTGGAGATTTGATGTTACGCGGGAATGGAGGCTCAGGGTATATTCGTGTGGATTGGTTTACTCCAGATGGGTTAAATACTTGGGGAGACGGTCGACTGACAATTTTAGGTACAGAAGGCTATATGGAAGTTCGAAAAAATACAGATATCGCTTCTCCGCATGGTACAGGAAGTCATTTGTATTTAGTGACCAATAAAGAAACATTGTATATCGACTGTAAGAATGTGGAGCTTCCGCATGGAGAGTTACTCGTGAATGATGTGTTAAATAGAACCGAAACTGCAATGACTCAAGACCATTGTTTCTTAGCAACCGAACTAGCACTTATTGCTCAAAAACAAGCGACTAAAATATCAGCGAAATCATGAAAAGGAGAAAATTTATCAATAACATTGCCTTAGGAGCTGTGGGCACATTAGGCTTTCCAACGATTGTTCCTGCCCATGTATTGGGAGGAAAAGATGCTCCAAGCAACAAAATTAATATAGGCCAAATTGGTTGTGGACGTATTGCTCGTACACATGATTTACCAAGTACTTGGAGGTATGAAAAGGCTAGAATTATGGCCGTTTGTGATTTGGATAGAAACCGTACTGAAGACACTAAAAAGTTAGTAGAAGAATATTATACCAAGAAAACGGGTCAAAGCAATTACATCGATGTTAAGATGTACGACGATTACCGTGAAATGTTATTGAATAAAGACATTGATGCGGTTATGATTAGTACTCCGGACTTTTGGCATGCGCAACCTGCCATGGAAGCAGCCTTAGCTGGGAAAGATATTTATCTTCAAAAACCCACTTCTTTGACTATTAAAGAAGGTCGTCAATTAGCTGAGGTCATCAAAAAAACAGGTAGAATTTTACAAGTTGGGACACAGCAACGTTCCAGCAGTCAATTCAGAAGAGCAGCGGAATTAGTGAGAAATGGTCGAATTGGTAAGTTGCACACCGTTAAAGTAGGACTTCCAGGAGATCCAAGTGGCCCTGTGGTACAAGCTATGCCAGTCCCCAAAGGCTTTAATTATGAGATGTGGTTAGGCTCAACTCCCTACATTCCTTATACGGAGTTAAGTGTACACCCTCAAGTGGGTTATGATAGACCAGGTTGGTTGCGCATGGAACAATTTGGTGCTGGAATGATCACGGGTTGGGGACAACATCACTATGATTCTGCAGCTTGGGGTATGGACACAGAATTAACGGGTCCTATATCAGTGGAGGCTGTAGCCGAATTTCCTAAATCGGGTGTTTGGGATGTGCATGGTGATTTTATGGCAAAGGCAGAATATGCCAATGGAATAACCATGTACACTAGCGGAGGCTTCCCTAATGGTATTCGATATGAAGGAACAGAAGGTTGGATATTTGTGTCAAGAGGAGACTATTCGGCAACACCGAGTGATCCTACTTCTAAAGTAAGAGCGAAAGCAATAGATGCTTCCAATCCAGCTATTTTAGATTCAGTAATTGGCGAAAAAGAGATTCATTTGTACCATTCAGATGAGCAACATGGCAACTGGCTAGATTGTATAGAAAGTAGAAAAGAACCGATCTCTCCTATTGAAATTGGCCATAGAGCATGTACGGTTTGTTTGATCACCCACGTGGCCATGAAACTGCCTCGCAAGCTGAATTGGGATGCTAAAAAAGAGCAATTTATCAATGACGCAGAAGCAAATCGCTTTTTAAGTCGTACGCAAAGAGCTCCCTACGGTACTGACCGAATAAAATATTAGTTAAATAGGACTTGAGGTTTATTTGGTTGAATAAAACGCCCCTAATTTCAGGGGCGTTTTTTATGATAGTCCCTAATGGAGATGGAGTTAATAAATTTTAACTAAAAAAATAGTTACAAATATTTTGTAACTAAAAAATTAGTTATACATTTGGTCCAACAAAAGGAAGAACTATGAAAAAACTAACCCAAGCAGAAGAGCAAATTATGCAGGTTATCTGGACCTTACCAGATGGAGGATTTCTCAAAGATATTATTGAGAACTTACCTGAGCCTAAGCCCCATTCCAACACCATTGCTACTCTATTAAAAATATTGGTTGAAAAGGATTTTGTTGGAATCAATAATCCCAATCGAAATAACCTCTATTTTGCGAAAGTCACAAAGCAGGAATATTCTGGCCAGCGTATAGCTGGTTTGGCTGAATCTTTTTTTGAAGGATCATATACGAACGTGGTATCTTTTCTGGTCGATAAAAAGCAGATGTCTATTGAAGATTTAGAATTGTTATTAAGCCAATTAAAATCTAAAAACGATGATGAATAATGCCTTATTAATCTATCTGTTGAAAAGTAGCCTACTTTCTGGGATCTTCTATGGCTATTATGTGTTGGTGCTTCGGAATAATCGATTCCATACTTACAATCGATTTTATTTGTTAGTCAGTATGCTATTAAGCGTACTTGTTCCTTGTTTCCAATTCTCTTTTTTTTCCTTCGATGAAGCTGAAGTGGCTGGAGCTGGCAAAGCCATATATTTGCTATCGGCCTCTGCCAAGTCAACTCCTGAACAGTTTTCATGGATGAATTTACCTTGGTTGGAATATGGTATATGGACTTTTTATTTGATTTCAATAGGTCTGTTGAGCTACTTTTTATACCAGGTTATCAAGATTTATCAGATGAAAAGGAGAAATCCAAGCATTCCCATGGAAGGTTTTGAATTCATTGAAACGGATGAAGAGGATGCCCCGTTTTCATTCCTTCAGTTCCTTTTTTGGAAAAAATCCATCTCCATTTCTGAACCCAATGGCCAAGCTATTTTTAAGCATGAATTAACGCACATTCAGCAAAGGCACACCATTGATCGGGTTATTTGTCAAATCATCACTTCCCTATTTTGGATCAATCCTTTTTATTGGTTGATGCATAAAGAATTACAAAATATCCATGAATTTATTGCAGATCGTGAAGCGGTTGGAAGCAATAATGTGAATGCTTTTGCCCAAATGATCTTACAATCGCACTACGGAAATCACTTTTTAAACCCCGGACACTCATTTTATTATTCATCTATTAAACGAAGAATTGTCATGTTAACAACATCCAAAAATACGCCATATGCCTACCTAAGAAAGGTTTTGGCCCTTCCTTTGGCATTAATGGCCATAGGTATTTTCTCCATTCAAGTAACTGCTCAAGAGAAAAATGAAGCAGTTAGTCCTAGTAAAATAGGGATTTCCTTTAGCAAAAATGCTCCCGTTAAACCTGCCATTAGAAAAAAGGCACCCAACAAGGATTTACCTCCGCCTCCACCGCCACCCTTGGCTGTTAGAGCGATTCCAGCAGCACCTGGCGTGCCTCCAGCTCCACCTGTCAATCCTCTGTATGTAGTCGATGGCAAGATTGAACGCACTTTGGTTCTTAGTAAAATGAACCCTAATGATATCCAATCCGTGAATGTATTGAAAGGAGCCATGGCGAATGAAAAATATGGAAAAGATGGGATTAATGGAGTGGTGGAAATCTCGACTAAAAATCATGTTACTACAAATGTTTCAACCAATATTTCGACCAATCAAAATGTCAATATTGTCGTGGAAGAACCTGCCACATTTCCAGGTGGGGTCAATGCGTTTCTTTCCTATTTATCCGCTAATGTTAACTATCCTGAGGAAGCTAAAAAAGCGAATATTTCCGGAAAAGCCTATGTTCAATTTACAGTGGCTGCCGATGGAACACTTTCGGATATCAGCGTATTAAGATCTCCTGGATATGGATTAGCTGAAGAGGCACTTCGACTCATCAAAGCTTCAGGTAAATGGGTTCCAGCCAAGAGTCATGATACCAATATCGCTTCTAAATTCGTCCAACCTATTGCTTTCTCCCTAGTGAAGTAAAAGCACAAGTGATTTCTAGCATTTGTAATAGCCGGTGATTTTCATCAGGCTATTACCGTTTATGCTCAGATCTCATTTTTTTCCTGAGAATATGGCCATACTATGTTTGGCATTCTCATCGAAATAGTACTATAAATTGGCAAAATGAATAAATCCTATTTTTGGCACTTTTTCAATTAATTTATATTGTTTGAATGTTTTTAAAACTTATTTTTAATTTAAATTCAAATTTTAATCATTTTTCATCAAAATTTAAACGTTGTATTTTAAAATTGATTTTTTTCAAAAAATATAAATACGCCCTATTTTTTTACATTTTTTGCCTATAATTTGGAATATTTCCATGTTTTTTGAGGCATTTCATAAAAAAATATAGAATTGTCGAGGTGGATTTCAATAAACCTGCTACATTTCAACATAATTCATCAATAAATACAATTTATACGCCCATTTCTGATCAGCTTGGGCGTATATATATTCTCCAGGAATTGATTCCTTCTTTGATTCCATCGAGAGTATTTTAAAAACAAATTTGACTAAGGAGCAGCATTGGTTTCTGGGTTTGTTTTTTCCCTGTATGTAAGATGAAAACTCAGAAATGAGTCAATAAGACAGAGTATCATCGCATTTATATACCAACTCAATCATTATGAAAACATCTTTTAGCAGAAGAAATGTCCTAAAGTCAGGACTAGCCGCCATGGGCGGAATGGCCTTGGCCCCTCACATTAGTTTGGGTGCATTTTCAACGAGTTCCTTTCCATTAGATTCAGAAAATAGACTGTATTATAGTCCATTATTGAGAGAGCATTATTTGGATGAACGACCTGATGTGCCTGCTATGATCGCGCGTTTAAATGCGAATGAAAATCCATATGGACCACCTCAAAGTGCTAGAAAAGCGGTGGCCGAATCCGTTTCAGGAGGAAATCGCTATTCATGGAAAGAATTAGCCTCCTTGGTGGATATGTTAGCACTTAAGGAAGGTGTAACGAAAGATCATATTATGATGGGACCAGGCTCTTCGGATTTATTAGAAAAAGTGGCCATTGTATTGTTTGCCAAAGGGGGAAATATTGTTTCAGCTGATCCAACCTATATGTCGCTCATTCGCGTAGCTGAAGCCGTAGGTGCTACTTGGAAAGCCGTTCCCTGTAAGTCAGATTGGACTCATGACTTAAAAGCCATGGAAGCAGCCATTGATTCCAATACCAAAATGGTTTATATCTGTAACCCCAATAATCCTGTTGGGACCATCATGGCAGCGAATGAACTGATGGATTTTTGCTCAAGGGTTTCGACTAAAGTTCCTGTTTTCATCGATGAAGCTTATTTAGAACTTGCTGAGGGAGATACGGCTAGTATGGTTTCTTTACTGTCACAAAAGAAAAATGTGATCATTGCTAGAACGTTTTCCAAAATTATGGGCATGGCAGGTTTGCGTGTAGGCTATGCCGTTGCACAACCGGAATTCTTAAGTAAAATTGAAAAAATCACTCGCGGAGGAATGGGGATTTGTCACACCTCTGTTTTGGGAGCGATAGCCAGCTTACAGGATAAAGAGTTCCAAGCCATGACTAAGCGACTTAATACTCAATGCAAGAATTATTTATATAAAGAACTTAGCGCATTAGGATATAGCTACATTCCCTCATATACCAATTTTGTGATATTCCCCATTAAAATGGATGGCAAGACTTTCTTGAGTAAAATGGCCAGCAAAGGTGTCATGGTTAGGTCATTTGATATGTTAAATAAACCTTATTGTCGCGTCAGCATAGGAACGATGGCTGAAATGGAATACTTCGTAACATCTTTGAAAGAGCTCGCTTAAATTGTTCGTTATGATTGATGCTATTGAAAAGACACTTACGTTAATGCTTTTAATTGTATTGGGTGTCGCTTTGCGTAAGAAAATTAAGAATAAATCAGAAATTCAGGGCTTAAAAGAAGTCATACTTTCTGTGGCACTTCCTGCTACGGTATTTATTGCATTGATGGGGATTAAGATGAGCTTTAGCATGTTAATATATCCCATTATTTTAGTTTGTTTTAACTTCTTTATCTTTTTAACGGCTCCCTATTTCTTGCCTTTTTTTGGTTTGGAGAAGAACTCTCCGGCAAGTCGAACCTTAACCATGTTGCTTCCTTCATTGGCGCCTGGACTATCAAGCTTCCCCTTTATTTCGGAATTTTTGGGTGGAGAATCCTTAGCGATGGCAGCTATGGCTGATGTAGGAAATAAGTTTTTTGCCCTCAATTTTTTGTATTACATCTCATTGAAAATGCACATGGCTATTCAAGAAGATGGGGCCATTGGTAATAAAAAAGGCATGAAAGATTTTCTATGGAGTCTAATCAAGGAGCCAATCAATGTCATCATGTTATTGGCCATTGTGTTTCTTTCCATGGGTTTTCATATGAGTACATTACCCATCGTCATTCAAGAAATTTTCTCACGAGCTAGTACCTTAATGGGTCCTTTGGTATTGATATACATAGGTATGGCTGTTGAATTGAAAGAAGGAAAAGAGATTAAAATGATACTCTCCATCTTATTTTTCCGTGCGGGGATTACGATTCTTTTTAGCTTAATAGTTATCTTTTTATTTGGAATCCATGACCCTAACATGGTTTTACTAGCTGTGGTGGTTCCCTTGAGTGCCTGTAGCTTTTGGCCATTTGCCCACATTTCGGTCATTCATCATAAGGAAGAATTGAAAGAAATACCAGATTATCGCAAAACCTTTGATGCTAATTTGGCCTTATTAACCTTAGCTATTTCGCTTCCTTTGTCCACCATTTTAGTGATTGGTGTTTTAGCCTCTGGTCAAACATTTGCAGAAACTAGTAACCTTGTACTTCTTTCCATAACCCTATTAGGGGTAGGTATTTTACCACATTTAAAAGTTTTCAAAAAGATTACATCGTCCCTTAGGAATTTGAAAGAGGCTCATTAATATTTGAACAGGAGAAAGAGCTTTCTTTCCAAGGCCAATAATGCTTGGATTCGATGTATTGTTTCGACATTTAATTAGGGTTTAAGATTTTTTAGCTTGACTAAATGCTACTACTTTCTTCCAAACTCCTTCATCGACAGGGATGCCCAATTTCATATTTTCGGATCTCGTTTTCAGGGATCTTTCACCGGGATAATTCACTTCTCCTCCGGCTGTTACTGGGGTAGAATTTCGTAATTGAGTGATGGTGTGTTCTAAAGCTTGATCTAAGAATGCTTGATCATTGATTTTTAATGGGTCAATCGCAATAAAAACTTGGGAACATCCTCCACATGCTCCTTTCCCAACCAAGTCGATGTCGGCGGTAGTTCTACCTTTGGAAAGTATAGCTGAAAATAAATCCAACATGACAGCTAATCCAGATCCTTTCCAATATCCCGTTGGTAAAATTCTACGTGTGGCTTCAATGGGGGCAGGCTCATCTGTCAACTTCCCGTCCTGGTCAAACCCTCCAGGAAATGGAAGCTTTCCATTGTTTAAGCGAGTGGTTTCTAGTTTTCCATAGGAATATTGCGACATGGCCATATCAAAAACCACATGACCTCCTTGGCGTGGAATAGCCATGATAAAGGGGTTATTACCGATTCCACCTGAAGTGGCGCCCCAGGCTGGCATGCAAGATTCGGTATTAGTCCAGCAGATCGCCATATAGCCTTTATCAGCGGCTTGCCAGCCATATGAACCTCCTCTCATCCAATGAGTGGTATTATTCAAAGCTACTAGGCCTAATCCATATTGTTTGGCGATATCCATTGCTCTATCCATCGCGAAGATGGAGTTGGTAATTCCTATCCCCATATTTCCATTGTATATTTCAATGGAACCCAGGTTTACATCTAGACTAGGTTCTGCATGTACATCCACCCAACCTTTGGAGACAAAATCTAAAAATCGTTCTACTCGGTTTAAACCATGAGAATATACGCCGTCGCGACTGGTTTCTGTGTGAGTTCTGGCACAAACAGTGGCCTTATCTTCGGGTAATCCTGCTAATATAAATGCCTGTTTAATGGTAGTAAACATGTCATCAAATGAAATTCTTTTCATCATAAATAGTTTAGAAATTAAAGATATAGAGAGTTATGTAGAAAGAAGACGTAAAAGTAGTTAATCTCCTCATGGGCAATTGAATATTCTTGAAATACTCAATTTAAAATAGTAGTTACGGTGGCTTCGAGAGCCTCAGCCACCGTGATTGAAAGGGAGAATGAAAATATGGTTACTTCGAGAACCTCAGCCACCGTGATTGGATGGAGAATGAAAATACGGTGGCTTCGGGAGCCTCAGCCACCTTGATTGAAAGGGAGAATGAAAATATGGTTACTTCGAGAGCCTCAGCCACCTTGATTGGATGGAGAATGAAAATACGGTGGCTTCGGGAGCCTCAGCCACCTTGATTGGAGAGGGAAAATAAAAATAGCAGGTGGCCGAGACACTCACATCCGAAATATACAGGTGGCTGAGGATCCCGAAGCCACCGTCTAAAGTGGCTCCCGAAGCCACACTATCCTTATAAGCCTAAGGATAATTTTATCGCTTAAAAGAAGTCTTTCATCGAAATAAGTTTCATAACTCATATAAAGACAACATATTTAGTGAAAATATCCCTAATGATGAAAAAACATGTATTATACGTATTACTGTGCTTTTTAAGTATAGTAAATCTGCAGGCTCAGAATTCCTTGCATCACTTGAAAGTGGAATACCAATCCGAACCGATAGGATTGGATGAGCAGCATCCTAGGTTTTCTTGGCAAATGAAATCCTCAGATAAATCCAGAGGAAATCAACAACAGGCCTATCGAATTGTTGTTCGTGATGCCAAGAACCAAGTAGCTTGGGATAGTAAAAAAGTAAATTCCCCCTTGTCTTTAGGAATCAATTACGAAGGGTTGGCTTTACAAGCTTCCCAAAAATACCAATGGAATGTGCAGGTTTGGGATCAACAAAATAAAGTTAGTTCGGCTTCTTCCTGGTTCGAAACAGGATTATTAAATTCAAGCGCACAAGCATGGAATGGTGCTGAGTGGATAGGCGAAAATGATTTACCGCTCTATTCTCATTATTTATCCATGTACAAAATCCAATTTGGCATACAGCTGGATGAAGCTTCTAAATCTACGAAAGCATCCTTTGTTTTTGGAGCAAATGACCCTCGTTTGCAAAACAGAAACTTGAACATCATGGATGTGGCTAATGGACCCAATGCCTCTTACATCCAATTGGAATTTGATATCAATAACGTAGCGGAGTCGGATTCTGGATTAGCCCAGCTAAATGTATATCGCGTAGGTTACGACAAAAAGGATAGTCCTTCTAAGGTTTTTGCAAGTTTTAAAATAGCTAAATCGCTCATTTCGCCAGCGAACAAATACCAGAAACACACCATTTTTGCTCAGTGTAATTTTGGCGTTTTTGATTTTTATTTGGATCAAGTTGACCCAGCTCACAAAATAAACGGAGCACCTGCTGGAGCCGCTGCTGCACCTAGAGGAGGTCAATCAGGACTTAATCTAAACCCAGTGGGAAGAGGAAACAATTTCATCAGTTTCCCAATGTTATCTGAAATCGGATTTCAGGTACCAGCCAATCAAAAAGCCCTATTTTCAGGGGTTTTGATTAAAAACTTCCGATTCCCAAGTAATAAACTATTTGATGCTGCTGAAAATCCTAGCTTGTTTAGCCATAATTCCATTCAGTGGGATGGGAAGCAATTTCAAATAACAGCCTCTTCTGGAAATGTACTTTTTTGTGCCAATCCCAGCAGATTTGCAGCTCCTATGTTACGCACTCAATTTGCTAGTGTTCCAAATAAAACCATCAAACAAGCACGTATTTATTCGACTGCCCGTGGTATTTATGAATTATACTTAAATGGAGAACGTGTAGGAAAAGACTTTTTTAATCCGGGTTTGACGCAATACAATAAAACACATTTGTACCAAACTTTTGATGTGACGAAACAGATTAAATCAGGAGAAAATGCTTGGGGCGCTTGGTTAAGTGAAGGCTGGTGGAGTGGAAATATCACGTTTAGTGGAGATAGCTGGAACTTCTTTGGAGACCGACAGTCGTTGTTGGCTAAGTTAGTGATTCAGTACACCGATGGTACGGAACAAATCATTACCACGAATCCAGAGAAATGGACTTATAGCAATGATGGTCCAATCCGTTACGGAAGTTTCTTCCAAGGGGAAGTCTATGATGCTCGTAAAGAAGCCGCTATTGCTGGTTGGTCTACAGCATCATTCCAAGCTAAAGGCTGGAAACCTGCAGCAAAAATTCCTCTAGAAGGAACGGCCTATGTAGGCGATGTGCCTAATGCCTTAAACTATGTTGGTATGAAGTTAGTTGGTCAATTGGACGATGCCGTTCAAGTGAGAAAAGTGATGCAAGCGAAGTCCATGCATGAGCCAAGAAAAGGTGTTTATGTGTATGACATGGGTCAAAATATGGTGGGTTTCCCTAAAATATTTATTCCCAATGGAAAAGCGGGTCAAACCATTACTTTGCGTTTTGCCGAGGTTCTTTACCCAGATTTAGCGGAATATGCTTCACAAAAAGGGATGATTATGTTGGAAAACATTCGTGCGGCTTTGGCACAAGATGTTTATATCTTAAAAGGTGGAGATGAATACATTCAGCCTCGATTTACTTTTCACGGGTATCGTTATCTAGAAATTACTGGTTTGGATCAAGCACCTGCTTTAAGTCAAGTGGCTGGTCTAGTGCTTTCTTCCATTCAGGATATTGGTTCGTACTATGAAAGCTCTGATCCTTTGGTGAATAAATTGTGGAATAATATCACATGGTCCATGCGAGGAAACTTCCTTTCTATTCCAACCGATACCCCAGCTAGAAATGAAAGAATGGGTTGGAGTGGGGATATCAATGTGTTTTCCAAAACGGCCACCTATATGGCTCCCGTGAATAATTTCATGCGACGTCATTTATTGGCTATGCGCGATGTTCAACGGGCAGATGGCCGCTTTACCGACGTTGCTCCCATGGGCGGAGGATTTGGTGGAACCTTATGGGGAAGTGCAGGTATTATTATCCCTTGGGAAACGTATCAACAATATGGAGATAAGAATATGTTAATCGAGCATTACGATGCCATGAAACGTTATGTTGCATTTTTGGAAACGAAAGTTGATCCTGCCAACGGCATTGTCAATGAAGGACCATTAGGCGATTGGTTGAGTCCAGAAAACAACAAAAACGATAATACCCTTTTCTGGATGACTTACCAGGCATATAACTTGAAAATCATGTCGCAAGTGGCAGGTATTTTAGGAAATAAGTTGGATGAAAGCGCCTACCTGGCTCAATACGAAAACAAGAAGAAAACGATCAATAGCGTTTACATTGACCCCAATACTCATAGAACAGTGAAATCTGGTGTTAGAGCAGCCCGCATGGGCCCTCCGGGAGCGGCACCTGCAGCACCTGCCACGCCACCTGTTTCTGATAAGGGACAATTGATGGACACGCAAGCTTCTTATGCTATTCCTTTGGCATTGGGAGTGATTGATGATAATAACAAACCGTTCATCGTGAAGCATTTGGTGGAGACAGTTCAAAGATCCAACAAAGACGATGAAGGAGTGGCGCGCCCTCCGTATTCCTTAATGACCGGATTTATTGGAACGGCTTCTATCGCCGATGCACTATCTAATAATAATCAGCATGATGTGGCCTATGGACTATTAACACAAAAAACCTATCCTTCTTGGTTGTATTCAGTGGCTAATGGCGCCACGACCATTTGGGAAAGATTAAACTCTTATACCATTGAAAATGGTTTTGGAGGAAATAATAGCATGAACTCTTTCAATCACTATTCTTTTGGGGCGATTGCGGCATGGATGTACCAAACTTCTTTGGGAATTCAACGCGATGTAGATTCGCCAGGGTTCAAGCATTTCTCCTTACAACCTACTCCAGACTTATCAGGTAAAATAAATTTTGCCAAAGGCTATGTAGAAACCATGTATGGAAAAGTGAGCAGTGAATGGAAGAAAGAAGGGAATGTGATGAGCTATAAATTTACAGTTCCTGCCAATACTTCGGCACATTTGAAACTTCCTGCAAGTTCGGCTAAAGTGACAGAAGGTAGTCAAGATGTAACAAAATCCAAAGGAATTTCAGGTTTAAAACAAGAAGGAAATTTCTTGGAAATGGAATTAAACTCAGGTTCATATGAGTTCAAAGTCAGTCCGCTTAAGTAGAATACCCCGCCATTAATTAACCAAGGGCGATTCGCAAGGATCGCCTTTTTTAATAGGAAATGAAAGGATGGGCAGGATAATTTCCAATAGATTGATAAATTCACGAAAGATATAAATTCAGATATGACACAGATACAAGTTACAGCCAACATCCAAGCATCCATTCAGCAGGTTTGGGATTGTTGGACCCAAGCCGAGCATGTGAAGCATTGGAACTTTGCTAGTGAAGATTGGCATTGTCCAGAGGCTCAAAATACCTTAAAGGAAGGCAAGGAATTTCATTATACCATGGCGGCCAAAGATGGCTCTTTCAGCTTTGATTTTTGGGGCACATTTACTCAAATAGATCCATTGAAAAACCTAGAAATTACCTTAGGAGATGGGCGCCGAGTAAGCGTACAGTTTGTTACAGAGGGAGAAGGTGTATGGGTCAAAGAGTCTTTTGAGCCGGAATCCCAAAATCCAGAAGAGATGCAAAAGATGGGTTGGCAAATGATTTTGGATAATTTCAAAAAGTACGTGGAATCTATATCCTAGGCATTCCATTTAAATAAAAGAGCCAAGCAATATTTTCATGGCTTGGCTCTTTTATTTATTACATCAGGATTACCCTATTTTATTCCATAAACTTTTAATTGTCGCATCACCCAAGGAGTTTCATCCTTTTCATTGCTTAGACCTTCGTTCAGTTTCATTCGAATAAATTTGGTTTTGACTTGATCTAACAACAAGACATTTTCGCCCTCATTCCCTTTCACATTTGCCAAAGTCGTTTGCCAATTTTTCCCATCCAGGGATGTTTCAACGGCATATACCCTAGGATGCGTGTAAATGAATACTGGGGTTGCTCCTGGAACTGGTCGAGCACCTCTTCTAAACGTTTGAGTGGATGTAAAATGAAACTCAGATAGATTGTAAACCTCTGGAAACTCTATTTGGTACCACATATCTTTGGCCTGAGTAATCCCTGTAGACCAGCCTTCAAAATTTAGGGCACTTTTAGGAGAAACATTTCCTCCGATTCTTGTAGAAGAAGTATGGCTTGCGGCAAACTTCCAATTGGCATCAGCTACAAACTCCTGAGGGACTAATTTTATTAAGGCATCATATTTATACATACCCGTTTGTTTTTGAGATTTAGCTCTAATAGCGGCCACTTGCTGTGGACTGACAAAAGAGGCATCATTGGATAAGCCATTGCGGATATACGAAACCACATCGGATATCCATTGGTCCGACTGTTCTTTCATCGGTGCCATCAATCCACCTGCATAGGTTTTACCATCAATAGCCCCATCAAGGCCATGTAAAATAACACGAACAGCATATTCTGGATGAGATTGAATGCGATAAGATCCCGCTAGGGCAGGTGCAAGCAATTTTCCATTCGCCGCTGGTTTACCCATACCATCATTTCCGTGGCATTGGGAGCATAATTCACTAAACACCAATTCCCCTCTTTCTAAAATGGCTTTTTGATCCTTGCTTAATTCAGCTGCACCAAAGGGTCCCACATTTCTAGGTTTTGGCGGGTTAAGGATTTGCTCACTGATCAATTTCACCCCAGGGGATGAGTTTTTTGCCAAAGTAGATTTTAAGGAAGCTTCTAAATTAGGTATTTTAAGAAACTTACTTGTCAAAATGGCTTGCATGGCCACCTCATGATTTGAATCATTCATTAAGGTCAAATATTCAGCAGCAAGTGATTTTTCACCCGCTTTATAAAGTGTTTCTGAGGCTTTTAACGCATGTATTCTGATCCGTGGATTGGGGTCATTCAACAATTTTTTCACCACATCATGGCTTAAGGCACCCAATCCTTCCAATGTCCATATTGCATGAACGCGCGTATGCTCTTTGGCATTTTTTAATGCCATCGAATGGAGCATGGGAACAATGGATTTATCTTTTCTTAAAACGAGAACTTGCTGCGCTTGATCTCTCCACCAACCATTGGGATGGCCAAGGTAGCTCAGCAAAGTAGCTGACTTTTCATCGTACATTCTTGGTTGTTTGGTATCACGTTCTTTCCCCTCATAAGTAATCCTCCAAATTCGTCCCAAACCGATCACTTTATCCAAACGATATTGGTCAATTTTCGTTCTTAAATATGATCCTTTTGGAGTCCATTGTCCTTCTTGAATGATACCATGGTACATATCCGTAATGTACAGCGTTCCATCAGGAGCGGTAGTCATATCTACGGGTCTAAATAAAGGATCGGTTGATCTCAAAAATTCCGATTTTTGATCTTGATATACATTATGAAGCGTGGTGAGACCATCCTTTACCAGGGGATTGACTTGGCGAACAATACGAGCTACGGGTTCCCCATAAAACAATTGTCCTTGTAGATTGGAAGGAAGTCGATCTCCCCGATAAATATCATTTCCTGCTGAACCTGTTACGTGATTTAAAGAGCCATCGGGTTGTCGTATTTCATCCATTCCGCCTTGCATATCAGCAATTTTAATGGCAGCTCCCCAGGGAACGTCAAAGCCTTTGGCGATTTCATTTGGCACATCAAAGTTGCCATAGTGGATTGGAAATTGGAAATAGGATGGTAAGCCAGATGCCCCACCTTGAAACCATAATTTCCCATTATCATCTTGGGTGATTCCCCATTGTGCGCGGTTTGCTCCTGTTTTTTCACGGATGATACCATTGGGTGTTTCTCTAATACGAAAGGCATTGACGGTACTGTAAAGCCAGTTGTCCATCCCATAGAACAAAAATGCTTGTTGATGTTCTACGTTTCCAGAACGTCCAAATTTCGTGGTAAACAATTCTTTTTTATCTGCTTTTCCGTCCCCATTGGTGTCCGTGTATTTATATACATTATCAGCATCCGATTCCATGGTCAAAACGGCATTTTTTCCATAGGGCAATACAAAGCGAGGAAAGATCAAATGATCTACAAAAGTGGTTCCTGTTTCAAATACGCCATCATTGTTTTTGTCTTCCCAGCGAGAAATTCGACTGATAGGTTCTAATTCATTTTTTGAATCGGCATCCAACATATAAGACCTCAATTCTAACACATACATGCGACCATTCCCATCAAATACGATTTCACCTGGTTGCTGGATAGCGGGATCTGTTAGTACCGCTTGAATTTTATAACCTGGAGGAAGTAAAAATTGCTTGGCTTCTTCGGCTACACTTAGAGGTTGAATGGGACTTTTGGGAGCTAGATCGATCCCCTTCCAATTCTCATCATTGGGGTCTACACCTTCCGGTAATCTTAAGGTATCTCCCATGAATCTGGTAGGAAGATTAATTCTTAGTTGAGAGTTAAATGAGGTAAATAAGAGGGTTGCTATTAGGCCAAAAAAGCCTAGGCGAAAGATTTGTTGGTATTTATATGGCATAATGGAACATTTTTCTTTGAATAATCATGTAAATAATGCCGAATAATTCGGATATCAAATGAATGCACACATAAGTCGATGAAAGGGGGGATTTGTGAGATAAAATGAGATTCCTCGTTTTACCTAGGGATATTCAGTATAAACATAAAAAGGCAACCCATTGGGTTGCCTTTCTTAATCGATTCAATGGATTTGACTAAAACAATTTCTCTTGTGGAGGTTTTGCGCCAGCCAAACGGATGTACACGGTAGTTTGGCCTCTGTGGTGTGCTTGATGCTCTAGGCATTTGGCGATAGCTGCTTCTTTGGTCATGTCGAATCTTCCGAACATTTTCACCGATTCAGCCAATTGAGCGGCAGTCATTTTTTTAACGGAATTGATGACAAAATCGTAGCCATCCATGACCAATTTGGTCACATTGGCTTTTGATTTGTCAGTTGCTTTTTCTGAAGCACCCATAGCAATGGGACTTTTTTCTCCAGATGCAGCCGATGCAAAGCTGTAATTGGCATCGGTCAGGTGTAGCATTTGTTCTGCGAAAGAACGCATTTCAGGAGTGGGTTTTAGGGCATAACCTGATTCAGGCATAGCGTCTAGATACTCTTTGGTATACGCTTTAGATCTTTCCCAATCTTTGACCATAGCATCAACAGACGATTGAGCCACAGCCATTTGGCATAGGCCTAGTACAAATAAGAGTGACAAGAATAAACGAGAACGTTTCATGATTTTTTTAAGGTTGGTTGAAGGGTCAATTTTCCAATAATTAGTCAAATTTCAAAGGAATTGGGGGAATATTGTGTGCGGAGGGAAATTACTATTTTCTATTTATATAGTTAAATGGTATAACATCGTCGATAGCTACAAAAAGAATGACCCGCTAGCAGATCTTACGGTATGCTGAACAGGTACTGTTGCGGCAAAAGTATGCTTATTTTTAAATTTTGTCAACTTTTGCGAAATGATTGATTTTTGTGAATTTAATTGTCCATTTATAAAAGAAAATTAAGCTATTTTAAATAAATTTCATCTCTTACATATGTGTTGTTTAGCCAAAAGCAATGCTTCGTGTATTCTTTTACTTTTGTCAATTTGTCTTCGGTTGGCAAAGGATATGTATCAGCAGCGTTTGTGGCGTGTGGCCTCACGTGAGATACAGAACTGAAAGATTTATTTGGAAAGTTTGTGTAACGAGTTGTTCCGACAATTTCCTTTACGATGTTACCTTCTAAAACATTCTTTTTTGTCATTTCCCAAACTTTTTTTGATTCAAGTATGTCATCGTATGGCATATTCCAAAACTTAATTTTTCTCAAAATCAATTCATCGTTTTCAAATTGGAAAAACACAAATAAAAACTTATGCTCTAAAATGTCTTTGAAATTTGAGTCATCCCATTCTTCATTTACTATTTCTTCGTATTTGAAAGTTGGAAACGAAATATCTTCTTTTGGTAAATTATTTTCTTTTAGTCTTATTGTCTTTACCCTGATTTCAGCCTTTTCAAACTCTTCAATTTCTTTATCAAGTTCAATTCCTAAGATTGCTTTTGTAAGGTTTGCATAGAAATTCTTTGCTTTTATATTTAATTCAACGCCAGTAATTGATAAAATTTGCTCGATGGTCTTACCGAAATATGGCTTGAATTTTGAAATTACGGCATCCTCAATTGTCAGCTTCTCTGCTACTTCTACTGATGTAATTAATTTACCATAAACTCCTGTTGTGTCGTTGGCAATTGAAGCAATGATATGATTTACATAACCTTGTTTTAGAGAGTAAGCTCTTTGCATTGCAGGAATGTCACTGAATGGTTGTTTTCTTGTTGAATTTGAATTTGCTCCTTTTGTGCAAGCACCTAAATAAAAGGTATCACCTTCCGAAAGTTCGTGTGCATTTCCGTCTGCTATTTTTTGTTTGATGAGCTCCCAATCCTTTTTAATTATTTCTAAATCGGTGTTTGGGAAATTCCATTCATCTACAAGCTTTATTAGATAATCTAGAATGTCATATCCTGCTTGATGCCAATAGAAAATTAAAAGAATGTTTGCATTTTTTTTCCAAAAGTCACTAGTTTCAAAGTTTTGGTTAACAACATCAATGTAGTTTATGATGTTCAATACTAATCGCTCTTTTGAACGATATTCATTATTTCTTAATTGCTTTAAAGGAGAAGATTTGAGCTCCATTCCTATTTCAAAAAAATCAGCTTCTGATTTGGAATTAGGTTCATAACCGAAATAAAACTTCTCTAGTATTTGACCGAAGTTTCCTTTACCTGTGTAATTATGCTCTAAAATAAGAGGGTCGCAAATCTGCCTTAAAGTTTTCCCTTTAAGCAACTTAGCATATTCAATTACAGATTTTTTATCTTTCGAATTGTATGGTAACTTCATTAGTAATTTTTTGATTTAATGCAATTCCAATTTTTTCGATTACTCCCACAACTAAGGCATTTCCCATAAAGAAGGCTCTTTTTGTGTCTGAAATTCCATCAAGCTTTGTATGGTCGTCTGGAAACATATTTAAACGCTCAAGTTCAACTGGAGAGAGTCTTCTATAACCTTTTGGTGTTTGAATAACGTGTTTAAATCTTGATGGCGATTTTCCACCTTCTCCAGTTATAATTGTTCTTGAAGGTTTGTCTAACGGATCGGGAAATATCATTCCTCCCTCGCTATAGTTATATTCAAATCCTTGTGCGTTTGTTCGCATTTCTTTTTTAGGACCTTTTAAATACATCCACTTATCAAGTTCATTATTGTCGATGTAAAATTCAGAAGGAACTTCCCCATTTTGAATTAGATTTCTCAAAATTGTGAACCCGCCATCATAGTTTGGTTTTGTTTTAAGAGTTATAACCAAGCCATCAATCATAACTCCTGTATTCTCAAATGGCCCCGTTGCTCCTGCTTTGTTGAAGTTTTCAGAAATAGACACGATATCCCCTTTAAGTCTAAATTCTTTAGGGGTTAAAGATGTTTCAGATGTTACAGGAAAAGCTTTTGCTAATGTTCCTTCATCTAAAATCCATTCTTCTGGAGAACATTCTTTTATGCTTTCATAAATATTTGTTCCTTTTAGATATGCCAAAATGAAAATCCTTCTTCGCCTTTGAGGCATTCCAAAATCGGCAGCATTTATAACTCTCCATTCAACAGCATAGCCAAGTTCATTTAAATTCTGTAAGATAATTGCAAAGTCTCGTCCTCTTTGTCCTGAAGGAGAAATAAGAAGTCTATCAACATTTTCAAGAAATAGATATTTAGGCCTATTTGTTTTTTCTGAAATTATTTTGTGAATACTCCACCATAAAACACCTTTCTTGCCGATAAGTCCTTTTGAGTTTTTGAGAGTGGTTGCAACAGAATAGTCTTGACATGGAAAGCCTCCAACTAACAAATCGTGGTTGGGTATTTTAGAAACATCAACTTGAGCTATATCTTCATTTGAATGTCCGATTTTCCCAAAACGGTTTTCATAAACCAATGATGCGTGCTGAGCTTTTGTTGAAGGTTCCCATTGGTTGCTCCAAACTATTTTATATGGAGATTTTAAACCTTTTTTATATCCTGATGATGCAGATTTTCCATTCCATCCTTCAAGTCCAAGACGAAAGCCACCTACACCTGCAAATAATTCTACGACTTTAATTTCATTTTCCATTGTGGATAGTTTTTAAATATTTCACTTTTTCCTCAGCAACTTTTAAGATACTTAAATCTGCTTCTTCATCAAGAATTTTGTATGCAATCTGATCACTTAAAAAATCATTCTGCAATTCTTTTTCGTCAACTTTAAAAAAGTCAGCAACTTGCTTAATGACTAGTTTAGTTGGCGGTCTTTCGTTGCGCTCAATTTTAGCTAGTAGCGAAGTGTCAATATTAATTTGATCAGAGACAAATTTCAGAGTTAAGCCAGCTTCTTCTCTAAGATTTCTTAGATGTTCTCCAAATGATTTTGTTTTCTTTATTGTTACCATATTGGTCAAATAATGTCCAAAAATAAAGATAAAAACAATAGGGGTTAAAAAAGTCCAAAAAAAGTTTTTAAATAGTATTTAGAGGTTTGGTAAAAAATAAATGAGTAGAAAAGGGTTAGATTAAAGTAATTATAATTTTGAGTAACATTGGCATTTTCTCTATCATTTTTTAATTAATAATAATCATTAGTTTGGTTAATTTGGATAGGATATTACTGTCTTTTTGCTTCTCTTAATTTTGGCTATTAAACTTTTACATTGCAACTCCCCAATTATGATTATTTGAAAAGAAACCCCTAGCTACTCAAATTTTACAACATCTTAAAGCATACCTATCCATTTTCCCACCGAAACCCTTACATTTGACAAAATCCAAACCGATGAAAAAGTTTCAGCTCTTGGTGGGTATATCCGTCCTAGGATTATTGCTGGGATTTGCCTCTTGGCAAAAACGGATGCGCGTGGATTGGCCAGCTTATCATGGGGGCAATCATCGCAATCATTTTTCTCCCTTAAAACAAATCAACATTTCCAATGTAAGTCAATTATCTCTAGCATGGGATTACGATGCAGGCGGGGCAGATACCCTCACCAATGGTACCCAAATGCAATGCAATCCCATCATCATCAACGGGATTCTATACGGTGTTTCTGCCAATACCCAAGCTTTTGCACTGGACGCTAAATCAGGGGTGGAATTGTGGAAAACCAACATCAAGATTAAGACCAACAGCACCACCAGTCGAGGACTAAGCTATTGGTCCAGCGGCAAAAAATCACGCATCTTTTTTGGTTATGGAGCCTATTTGTTTGCCTTAGATGCCAAAACGGGCAAAGTCATTCCTAGCTTTGGCCAGGAGGGTAAAGTCAATTTATTGCTCGGCATCCAACGAGACGGATCGGATGAATATGTCTCCCTCAATACGCCCGTGACCATTTTTAAGAATATCCTAATCGTTGGTACTCGAGTTTCAGAATCCGCTACAGCTCTGCTGGGCGATATCCGTGGCTATGACGCCATTTCTGGGAAATTATTGTGGACTTTTCAAACCATTCCCAGACCAGGACAATTCGGATATGATTCTTGGGAGAAATACAATTATAAAAACCTAGGCGGTGCTAACAGTTGGATGGGAATGGCTTTGGATGAAAAACGAGGCATTGTTTATGCGCCTACAGGCTCAGCGGCCTTTGATTTTTATGGGGGGAACAGAAAGGGCGACAATCTTTTTGCCAATTGCCTATTGGCTTTGGATGCCTCTACGGGCAAAAGGCTTTGGCATTTTCAGACGGTGCACCACGACATATGGGATCGGGATATTCCTGCGCCTCCCAATTTGTTTAGCGTCAACATTCACGGAGAAAAGAAAGATGTTGTTTCTGTCCTAAGCAAGCAAGGTTTTATGTTTGTGTTTGATCGGGTCACTGGTAAGCCTATTTTCCCCATCGTGGAAATTCCTTTTCCTGCTTCCGATGTTCCTGGTGAATTGGCTTCTAAAACGCAGCCTATCCCCTCATGGCCGGAGCCATTTACGCGACAAAGTTTTTTCGAAAAAGATATTAATCCTGGGGTGTCTAATCCAGAGGAGATTAAAAAGGAATTCGCCATGTCAAAAGCTGGCCATGCGTATATACCAGTAGGTAAGGAAAGAACCATCTTTTTTCCAGGAACTGATGGGGGTGCACAATGGGGTGGAGCTGCCGTAGACGAGCACCAAGTAATGTACATTCCTGCCAAAGAAAATCCAGTTTACACGTCTTTGATTCCCAATTCCAAAAGTCTAAAAATGACCACGGCCAGTGTGGTGTATGAGCAGCATTGTATGAGTTGTCATGGACCCAATAGACAAGGGAGTGAAGATGGCTCAGTGCCTTCTTTGTTACAGGTTCAAAAGAAATATAAGCTGAAAAGCTTTGTGGAATTATTGAATCAAGGAAGAGGAAGAATGCCTTCCTTGCAGCATATCAGTCAGGAACAAAAAGAGGCGATTTGGTCCTTTCTCCAAGGAGAAAATGTGGCCGTAAAAGGCTCCAGTAATTTGTCCATTTCCGATTATTTGATGACCGGCTATAACCGTTGGTTTGATTCCAATGGGTATCCGGTAAGTCGCCCACCTTGGGGAACTTTGACCGCTATCAATATGCATTCAGGGAAAAGGCTGTGGCAAGTGCCTTTGGGGGAATATCCAGAGCTGATGGCCCAAGGAATCCCAAGAACAGGGACGGATAATTATGGTGGACCTGCCGTAACTGCCGGAGGCTTGGTATTTATTGCGGCTACCAAAGATGAATATTTCAGGGCATTTGATCGGGCAACAGGGGAAGAATTATGGCGTTATAAATTACCTGCGGCAGGTTATGCTTCGCCCTCCGTGTATGCAGTAGATGGGAAAGAATTTGTGGTCATCGCCTGTGGAGGTGGCAAGTTGAAAACGAAGTCGGGCGACCACTACCTCGCTTTTTCCTTAAATTAAGTTTTATGCAAATTCAAGAAATTCCTATCCAACAGGTATTATTGATTCGTCAACAGGTCATGTGGCCAGATAAAGACTTGGATTTTGTCAAAGTTCCAGGCGATGAGGAGGCGATTCATTTAGGGCTAATCGATGGTGGTCAATTGAAATCCGTTATTTCGCTTTTTCAGGAGAATCAATCCATGCAATTCCGGAAATTTGCCACGCTAGAATCGGAACAAGGCAAAGGCTACGGTACTAGTTTATTGAAGCATGTTTTTGAACAATGTAGCCAACCTGATATCCAGTTAATTTGGTGCCACGCACGTGTTCTCAAGGCCAAATTTTATGAGAAATTTGGTATGAAAAAAGTAGGTGAAGCATTCCTGAAAAATGGTATCGAATATGTGAAAATGGAGAAAAGTAGGTCTTAAATTTCTTCCAAATTTACCGCCTTTTTTTGAGTTGATTTTCGAATAAAAACACGCCATTTTTATTGGAAATAATGATGTCTGGTTTTTTGTCTTTATTGACATCCATCACTGTAATATTTAATCCTGCTCCAGAATCCTGATCAATCAAATGCTCTTTCCAAAATGAACTATTATCTTTTTCATTGAAATCAAAATAGAATAACATAGCTAGGTCACTATCTCCTGCATCCCTACCGTGGTGGGCTAAAAAGCGTTTACCCGTAATGTATACTTTTTTGCCATCTCCGTTTAAATCGGCCATGATAGATGCATGGGTTTGAGCCGTCCGTGTACTCATCAAGTGAGTTTTAAAGCTAATTTCTCCATGTTGGTACACTTGCTCATGCCACCAAACTCCCAAAGCATGTGCCGATGCACTGACTACGTCGTTTCTGCCATCTCCATTGACATCCATCACTTGCATGTGTGAGCAGGCTTCTCCTAGATTGGTCGGATGAAAAGTCCAATCTCCTGATTTTACATCTTTTTTACCCTCAAACCAGCCTTCGCGAATGACCACATCAGGAATTCCATCCATGTTGATATCTCCCATGCCTATTCCATGCGAGAAACTTTCTGTTCCAGGTACTTTTTCTTGACTTAATGCATGCCTTTTCCATTCAGTTTCCCCTTTTTGAGTGGGTGCTTGAAGCCAAACAATTTGTTTTTTGTCTTTGTCTCCACATAAAATATCCAATCGGCCATCTTGATCCACATCAATAAAACCCGGAGATTCATTGCTGATACCCATTCCTTGGGCAATGATATGCTTGGTCCACTGCTCGCTTTTATTTTTGGGATTTTCAAACCAAAATCCAGCTTTACCTGGGAAATCAATAATCACGACATCATTCCAACCATCTAAATTGACATCCAAACACAGGTTTAGAAAGGATTCAGAATACTCTTTTCTAGGATCAAAAGTTCTCGATGGAACCATTTCATGTTTTACCCAATAAGGAGCTTCAAACCAATAATATCCCGCAATAATGTCTATTTTCCCATCTTTATTTAAGTCGCCAGCGGCTACTCCCTCCGAAATAAAATCTCCCGTTATTTTTGTTTTTTTAAAGTCGGACGGTGGCTGCGACTGAAAGGCCAGCATGAAAAAGAGTAGGAGTAATTCCAATCCTAAAATGGGGCTATATTTTTTCATTTGAGGGCTATTTTTGGCTTAATACTTTATCCAATAACATACTCACTTCATGGTTCTCGTGAGAATGCCCCAATTCGGATTGTAAATCCTTCAAAGAAGCAATGGCCTCATCTGATTTCAAGGCAGCTACGCGTTGAATGGTGTAGTTTAAAAACTTGGGCATTTTAGACTTTACACCTAACTGAATAGCACGCTTGACATCCAAGGTAGCCAATGGTTCGGCAGCATACCAAAGCATCAATGGCAAATTATGATCTGCTTGATCTTCTGTTTTTTGAACTAAAGCATCCAATACATTCCAACGCTGTGCAGGATCCAATCGCAATAAGGCAGATATTAAATACAGCCGGACTTGTGCCGACTTATCCGTACGAGCAATAGACTCAAATTGACGCAAAATTTCAGCGGAAACCTGTTTCTTTTCGGCGACCAATTGTATCGCCCAGCTTCGAACATTTTCATCTGGATTCGTCAATAATTGGGCGACATCTTTTTCTGTTAAACCTTGGGTAACATGTAATGTCCATAAAGCTCTCAGTTTTCTGGTCACATCGGGGTTTTTATCAATGATGTTTCTCAAGGCAGCATGAACTTGAGGATTCGGCCCTCTTTCTTGTAAAATAGTTCTCGCCTGTCTAACATACCATTCATTGGCATGCAGTTGGTAATTCACTAAATCCATGTCGGTCGCTTTATGTAAATCCACTTGAACCCATTTATCGTTTTCATGTGTGATTTTAAAGATTCTTCCCATGGTTTTATCATGCACATCAGGGTTAGAGCTATGGCATTGGTTTTTATCGTACCAATCGATGGCAAAAACGGAACCACTTGGGTCATATTTGAAATTGAGCCATTGCGACCATGAGTCGTTCATGACAATGAAGTCTTTTTTATGCGAGGCATTGTAGCCTGAACCTTGCCTATTGAGCTGATCTACATTCAATCGAGAGCCATTGATGTTGTTCATGAAGATGTTATTTCGGAATTCTTTTGGCCACGTATTTCCTCCCAAATATATCATAGCACCGGCATGTGCATGGCCGCCCCCAGCGGATGCAGAGCGGAAATTACCTGCATGTGGACCTCTGTCGCCCACGTAATGCCGATGGTCAGCAATGGTTTTTATGTCTTCGTAGGTATAGGGATTAAAGTGTTTTCCGGCTTGCCGCTCGTATCGTGCTCCTTGTATGATGTGGAACATGTGGGGAATCACACAAACGGTAATGAAAGGATGTCCATAATCATTGAAGTCGATTCCCCAAGGATTACTCGTTCCTTCTGCAAATACCTCAAACTGATGACTGATGGGATGGAATCTCCATACGCCGGCATTAATTTTAGTTCGCTGCTGATCCAAGGCGCCAGGTTTTCCTACATTGGAATGGGTAAATACCCCATGATTGCCATAAAGCCAACCATCGGGTCCCCAACGTAAACTATTCAATACTTCGTGTGTGTCTTGTACTCCCCAGCCATCCAACAGTTTTTGAACAGGTCCCGTGGGTTTATCCGTCTGAAAATCCGTCGGAATAAATAGTAAATAAGGTGCTGCACCTAGCCAAACTCCTCCCATGCCTACTTCAATGCCACTGACTAAGTTTAAGCCTTCCATGAAGACTTTTCTTTTGTCTAAAGTGCCATTACCATCGGTATCTTCAAATATGATTATTCGATCTTTTCCCTGACCTTCAGGTGCAGGAACGGGATAGGTATGTCCTTCTACCACCCATAATCTTCCTTTGGCATCCATGGTAAAACTGATAGGACGAACAATGTCAGGCTCTGCGGCAGCTAAATTAATTTTGAATCCTTTGGGCAAGGTCATGGCTTCAGCAGCCTTTAATCCAGATAAGCCAGCATTTAGGACGGGATCTAAAGGAGGAAGTACAATGATGTCCTTTTGATGCAATTCATTTGGGTAATTTGGCCGAGTAGCATGGAATTGAAAGTTGTCAAAATTGATATGAGCTAATTTATCATGCGCCACGTATGGGATAGGCGTGATACCCGTTTCATTGTCGATGATGCGGATGAAGATTTCTTGTTGCAAATATGGTTTTACATGAAATACTACTGGTTGCAAAGTTGCGCGACCTTGTCCAGTAGAGCGGAAAATGACTTTTTTGCTTTTGGCTAATACCAGTTCTACACGAGTATCTTGTAAGGCTCCTCCAGAAACCCAGAAGCTAGCAAAAGGCTGTGTAATTTTAAAGGGTACAGAAGTTAGTGTACCTGTTAAGGCATAGTTTTTTGTGCCACCGCTCGAGATGAAATGAGTTCCTTCTGGACCAATTTTCATGGTCTTATCATGTACGGGAGAGGGGTCTTGGTTAAAAATGGGATTAGCAAAGGCATCACCCTCCGCTTTCCAATCATCCAGATTTCCTGTTTCAAAATTTAAGTTTAATGTTTTCCCGTTTTTGGAAGGGCGAATACCTTTTACTATTTCAGCGGTAATAGCACCTTCCACAATTTCAAATTTCCCCACCATGCCGGCCGCTCGGTGACCCGGGATAGAACAGAAATAAGTATCGTTTGCCTGAGCAATAAATACAATGCTGGTGCTGGATCCTTTATCTAAAATGGTTGAACTTTTAATCCCCAGTTTTTCCATGGAAATGTCGTGAGTCATTTGTTCTCCATTGACAATCGTAATTCTTACCTTTTTACCTTTATTGGCTTTTAACGTAGGATTTCTTGTTCCATCTTTTGAAAAATACCCCAACATGGTGGCTTCTAAAGTATAGTCAAAATCTACTTTAGTAGTATCTTGTTGGATGGCAAATGGGCTTAATGCCCAAGTAGGACTAGCTAGAAATAAACTAAAGACTAAACCCCAAAAATAGCTAACAGAATGGTTCATAGATGTATAGAGATTGTTTTAAGGTAATTCCTGAATCATAATATCTTTTACGGCGACTTGTGCTTTTCCTCCGCCATGAATTTGTATACCTATTAAACCTGATTGAGGAATGGAGGCATCCATTTCAGTATAATCCACACTCATGTGACCGTTGATGTATAATCGGATTTGATTGTTAATCGCTTTTATTTCATACTCATTCCAATCGTTGAATTTGATCCAAGTCAGCACTTCTTGGTCATTGGGTTTTACAAGTGTTTTATTTCTTCTTGATTCATCATAGAGACTCGCCCAATAATCTTTTCCAAAATCCGCTTGATATCCAATCATTTCATAGGCAGGATTGCTTAGTCGTTTACTGCGAAATTGAACCCCGGAATTAATAAAACCTTGGTCACCCGTCAGCTTGATTTTGAGCTTAAGTATAAAATTGGAATAAATTTTTTGGGTACACAGGAAGTCATTGTGCGGAACGGTGTTTTCTAATGATCCACCAATAATCATATCTTTTTCAATCCGCCAGGTATGAAGGGTATCACCTTCCCAGCCTCGGAATGTTTTTCCATCAAATAGGGAGATGGTTTTAGGACTTTGTGCAAAACAAAGTGGAATGCAGACAAAAGATAGGAGTCCTATCCAGATCAATGATTTCATGGAGGGAAAGGAATCATATTGACCCTTAGACTTTTACGTTAGTCAGGATGCGTAGATTCATTTTTAGGTTTAGCTTAATTCGAATCTCAATATAAGAGAAAAAATCATAGCTTAAACCTAAACAAGCCCAATAATGTGCTATTTATTATTGAAACCGTGCAAAATTTGATGTTATAGAATATTTACCACGACACGGCGATATCCAGTAAGGGCCGGAGTACCACTGTCTTTTCCCTCAATAACTACATGGTAGGACTCTCCAGACTTCGCGGTATCAGGTATTTTGACCATTGCTTTATTTCCTGAAATTTGGATGTCTGCTGCACCGCTTCCAGCTTCTTTGTAAGGCCAAGCCGTAAGTGTAACAGCATTTTTATCTGGGTCTACGGCTAATAAATTTAGGGTAATATTTTGGCCTGCTTTGGCATAGATCTTCATCCCTTCTCTCACGGTAATTTGAGGAGCATGATTCGCCTCTTTAAAGCTTTTTATGCACCAGTCGGCCCGAGCAGCGAAATCTTGTTGAAGGGCGATCAGCCAACGAGTTTGAGCATAATTAATATCCATTTTACCTAATTCTGGATTGAAATCAGCGGCGTCATCATTGTCTTCATATCGGTAAGGATTATCCTTTGCTTGAGCAAATCGACCACCCCAACCACCATAAGATGGGTTATTTAAATTGTTTAGGCCCACATCTACTAAATGTAAAAATGCAGGTGAATCTCCTTCGGAAATGAAATCATAAGGTACAAAGCTACCCCATTGAGCATTTTTTAATTTGTTGGGATCTCCGTGAATATGCTCATCATCTCCTGCTTGTTTTTGACCATCGCCATAAGCATAATACATTTTTAATAATGGACCGTGATTCAAGATGATGTTAGCCGACATATAAGGTCCTTCAAAATAGGGCTGTGCGACTTTGGGCATGATTCTTTTCCAAGGATAAGCAAAACTTCCAAACTGATGGGCGTTATAAAATACTCGGATTTTTGGCCAGTGCAGACCTATGTATTTTTTATAGGTTGCATCTTGGTCCATAACCGTATAGATGATGGCTTTTTTCGATATTTTTTCTTGAATGATGGGCCAATCTTTTTGTTTGGAATAAGCTTCTTCGATGGATTTTAATGCACGAGCGATGGTGTTTGTACCTCCCCATGCTTGTAAAAAAATAGGTTGGGGATCGTTGTCTAATAATTTAGCTTTTATCCATTCGGAACCTGGGGTGATTTGATCCATTTCTCCTTCAAAATCAATATTTCCAACTTTCACTAAACTGTTTAAATAGGCTGGACTTGGATAGGTTTTTGAATTCTGACTTAGTTTCGGATAAACTTCTCCATAAGCTTTCAGTAAATCTTGAATCCAGTTGACACCCGGCCAGCGAAGGTCAGTTTTAGCTCCATACATTTTCTTGGTCATGTCCATTTCTGAAGTAAACAAAGTACCTTTTCCATCACCTTTATAGTGCCACATGGAGCTGGAGTAAATTAAGCCTTCTAAGTGAAATTCATTCGAGTACAATAGCATACGGATGAAAGTGTCCACATCATCAATTTCTCCATCAGTTGTGACAATGGTTCTAGGTAAATTCTCTTTAGCAAAAATGGGCGAGAATATCGCGAAGGATAGAATTAATAAGAAGATTTTTCTCATGGTTAGATAGAAATTAAAACAGGGCTAAAGAAGGTTTTGTACTTATTCAGGCCTCGCAATATAGGATTAAATAAGAAATATTACATGCAAACATAATTAGCATTGTCCATTTAATCAATGTTTAGATTCAAGGTAGTGCATTTTTAATAAGTCTGCACCAAAGTCATTCCCTTTCTCACGTAAAATGGCGTGTATGTGGTTCCCATCATTTTGGAATCCAACATTGTCATATTCAATTAAGAAGTCTGGCCCGTTGATGATGTAATAATGCGACTTATTATTTTCTAAACTGCCTACCCAAGCAAAATGGATTTTATCCATTCCTGTCGCGGCAATTTTGTCCATCATTTGATGTGATTTTTCATGTTCAAAATTATGGACGTACTCTTGTATCAACATTTTTAACACGGCTTTTTGGGCATCCGTGAATTCTTTAACTGCGATGCCATAATAGGAGTCTATGCGTTGTTGACTATTGGGATTGGTAATGATGTCTTTAGGGACAGCTTGTTGTAAGATGGCCTTCGATTTTTGTCCCTCGGAGAGCATATTAATCAACATAAAACCGTAATCTTCTTCTTTGCTTAACACACGTAAACCCGCATATTTGGATGATTTTACTTCGGAAGGATCTGTGCCGATGAAATAGGGCGACATGCTTATTTTTTTACCATCAGAAGTCAGGCTGAGGGCCATGTGGTGACCACCGAAATTCATTCCCCATGGTGCATCACCAGGTGTACCAAAAATGGAAATGTAATAATTACCATGTGCCCAATTTAATTTTTGCATTTGGGTTAAGAACTCTTTTTTGATTTCACCCTTATCGTATGCTTCTTGATATAAGGTGTTCAAAATGTCGTCCAGCTGCATGATGCTGGTGGTTTTTAAATAGCCTTGAGAACTTAATAAGGCACTTAATACACGGTGAAAAGCTAGTCTGCTTTTGTCGGAAAGCGAGCCATATTGAATGCCTGGTCTTGGAACCATACCCACAGGTAAATTGGTCCATTTTTTTCTTAAACTATCTTGAAATGAATAGTTTACTTTTTTGAGTTCATCCTGATTTAGGGTGGCTAAAAAGGCATTGGCGGCCTGATGAATGCGCGTGCTATTTTGTGAAAATAGGCTCAATGGTAAAATTAGAGCAATTAAGAGGTAGATTGATCTTGTTTTCATGGTAAGGAATTTTGTTAAAAGTATTCATTTTTAATGAACATACTAATGATTTGATCTTCATTTTAGCTTTCAATTTTATTCTATATTTGATATCCACTTATTTCAATAAACAAAATATGCTGACAGAAGATTTGTTAAAATTATTTTCACGAGATCTAAATCGCTTAAAAAGTGAAATCTCTCAATATCAAAATGAAGCTAATTTATGGAAAGTAGATGGGGCTATTTCCAACTCAGCAGGCAATTTATGCTTGCATTTGATAGGAAATTTACAAACGTATTTTGGTTCTGTTTATGGGAACACAGGCTATGTGAGAGATAGAGAAAAGGAGTTTTCGGATAAGGCCGTTCCTAGGGAGCAATTACTTGATATGATAGAACAAACAGAGCAAATGTTGAAACAAGTGTTTCCAAGGATTACGCAAGAGCAATTGGAGGATGATTACCCGATGGAAGTTTTTGATCATTCCATGAAATCAGCCTATTTTTTTGTTCACTTGGCCGTTCATTTGGGCTATCACTTGGGTCAAATAAATTATCATCGCCGATTATTAGATACATAATGAGTCAAATTCGTATTTCAAATTTTGAGTCAGCCTATCGAGATGCCATTCGAAAGTTAAACTACGAGTGGTTGGAAAAGTATTTTAAGCTGGAAGAGATAGATCGGGAGGTTTTATCCAAACCAGAGGAAGTGATTTTAGCTCCTGGAGGACAAATATTTTATGCTTGGTATGAAGATCAAATTGTAGGAACGGTTTCTTTAATGAAGTTGGAAGAAAGCGTTTTTGAGTTAACCAAAATGGCGGTATCGGAAAAATTTCAAGGCTTAGGTATTGGCAAATTATTGATGGAATACACCTTAGAATTTGCTAAAAATGCAGGGATTAGGCAGATTATTATTTATTCCAATCGACGATTGGAAAGGGCAGTGGATATGTACCATAAATTTGGTTTTGTGGAAATGGATTTAGGGCCTGTTATTTACCAAAGAGCTGATATCAAAATGTGTTTGAATATGAGCTAATGAGGAATTTTCTCCAAAGCTATTCGTAAACTTATTAGAGTCAACACCAGGGTGATGGGAGTGAAAATGAAGCGTTCCATGGGGTTCAGTGCCTGCGAATTTCCTAAAGTGTTCAAGAAAAATAGGAGAGGAATAAGCCAAACCACATAGTCTGCCACTTTCGCAATTTTGAAGAAAATCCAACGTGCTTTTATGGCAATGATTAGCGCCATGAAGACCAAGATGATGAAGGAAATGGATTCCATTTTGATTAGCTCATCTTGATTTTGCACACGGCCACCCCATACTACATCTGGAGCTATGATGCCAGCCATGACCAATAAATGAAACAGAATGGCTAAAAAAATGAATCCCAAAAAGATTTGAACAGAAAGCTTAAATGAGATCCATTTTTTCATCAGTATAACATCATTTGATTTTTTGTGCTTTTACTCCTTCAAAACTAAGTTTTACGGGTAAAATATCCCCTTTTTCATCAAAATACATGGGTTCTATACAAGTCACCCGATGATTTCTATCTGTTTCATCCAAGGGTCTTCGGTGGTAAACGATATACCATTGATCTGTATGAGGTACTTGAATGACAGAATGATGCCCAGCACCTGTTGCCACTTGTGGGTCTTGTTTTAAGATTTTTTCTTTTCTTTCAAATGGCCCAAAAGGACTATCCGCAACGGCATAGGCCACTGAATAATTTGGACCAGTCCAGCCACCTTCACTCCACATGAAATAGTATTTATTATTTCGGATAAACATGATAGGGCCTTCTACATAACCACTCGGAGTGATTTCCTTAAACAGGTTACCATCTTCAAAAGGGATGATGGACTTAAAATCAGGACTTAAGCGCGCTATGTTGCAATGCTTCCATCCACCATAAATGATGTAGTATTGGCCATCTTTATCTTTAAATACAAATTGATCGATAGGCTGGGCACCATGTTGAAATTGACTGATCAATGGCTTACCAATTAAATCTTTAAATGGCCCTTGAGGCTTTTCTGCTACAGCTACCCCAATACCGCCAAGTTCTTGATTAATTTGTATGTCATTGGCTCCAAAAAACAGGTAGTATTTTTTGTCTTTTTGAACAATGGCAGGAGCCCACATGGCTTTTTTCGCCCATTTGATAGCTGATGTATCCACGATTTTAGCATGCTTTTTCCATGTTATGAGATCCTTAGAAGAAAAGGCATCGAAGTATACCTGCTTTTGATACACATCTGAGTAGGTAGGGTATATCCAATATTCCTTATTGAAAATGGTGGCTTCGGGATCCGCATACCAACCAGGGAAGAGGGGATTTCCTGAAGTTTTTTGTTGGGCTTGAACCGAATGAAAGAGAATTAAAAAAATCGAATAGTATATTAATTTCATAGAGTTTTTAATAACTTGTCTGGGCAAAGTTAAAATACTCTTTTAATTTACCTAAACTTATCATTCTACTATGTCAAACAACAAAACCTCATTTAGCTTAACAGAAGACTGGACCGTCGTGGTCTTTGGATTTTTAATTATCGCCCTAACCCTTTTCGGAATAAAAATACCAAGTCCCGTTTTTGCTTGGGAAAACTCAGCAGAACTATTGGAAAAAGTAGTAAACGCAGATAATTTATTGAATGTAGGAAAATTGTTTTTGTGGGTTTATGCCATTGCTATTTTAGCTACCAATGCCTTGGGAAAAGACGTATCAGCCACGATCAAAGGTTTTCCCATCGTCTTTATTTTAACGACTTTGGCACTTATATTAGCAGGTAATTCTTTTCTCAAAAATTGGAATTTAGAAGCGGTTATTTTCAGCTTAACTATTGGTTTAATTATCAGTAATTTTTCTTCTATTCCTGACTGGTTAAGAGATTCATTATCAACGGAATTATTTGTTAAAATAGGATTAGTTTTATTAGGTACCAGCATCATTTTTGGAGATATTTTAAAGGCAGGATCTTTGGGATTGATTCAAGCACTTTTGGTGGTAGTTTCTGTTTGGTATTTTGCATTTTGGGTCTCTAAAAAATTAGGGATTGACGAAGAAATGGCCATCATGATATCCAGTGCCGTTTCTATTTGTGGTGTTTCTGCAGCCATAGCTACAGCAGGCGCTATCAAAGGAGATTCCAAGAAACTTTCTTATGTGATTTCCATCGTCCTAATTACTGCCATACCCATGATTATTTTTATGCCGATCATCGCTAAAGCCCTAGGTTTATCTGAAGCAGTAACGGGTGCATGGTTAGGAGGTACTATTGATACGACAGGTGCAGTTATTGCTTCTGGTTCATTAATAGGTGAGGAGGCATTGAAAATAAGTACGATTGTCAAATTTTCACAAAACGTTTTGTTAGGTTTAGCGGCATTTGGGATTTCTATCTATTGGACTTATACTAATAATCAGTCGGAAGTAGCCAAAGAATCCAAGCCAACTTTAGGAATCATTTGGGAGCGTTTTCCCAAATTTGTCATCGGTTTTGTAGCGGCATCTTTGTTGTTTTCATTCGTCATTTCTGGTGAAGTTATATCCGAAGTAAAAGGCGGTTTAAAATCTCTTCAAGGCTTGTGGTTTGCACTAGCATTTACCAGTATTGGCTTAGAGACTAAGTTTGCAGATTTATTTAGTAGCGAAGGGAAAAAACCTTTGTATGCCTTTCTTATTGCACAAGGATTTAATGTGTTTGTAACCTTGGGTATTGCATATTTCTTATTTAAATAGACGATTAAGCTCAAGACTTATTGGGCTTATTTTTCTAGGAAATCATAGCCTATGAAAACTCTTTTTTGCGGATTCTTTTTCATGGCAATTGGTTGGACTTCTTTTGGACAACAAGGAAAATCGACGGAATTATTCCAACGAATTGCCCATCTAGATAGTGCCATGTTTCAAGCTTATAATCAGCGAGATATGTCCACATTTAAACAATACTTTACATCGGATTTGGAGTGGTTTCAGGATAATGGAGGTTTGCTTCATTATGAAACAGTGATCGCTAATTTTCAAAATATATTTAATCGGGATTATGTATTAACTCGAAAATTAGTTCCGGGCACCTTAGAGGTTCATCCCATTAAAGATTATGGGGCGATACATATTGGCCGGCATACCTTTTCACATATAGAAAATGGGAAATTAGAAGTGGGAGAATTTAAGTTTTTGATGATTTGGAAAAATGATCAGGGAAATTGGAAAATATCTAGAGTGGTAAGTTATGATCACTAAACTTTGATGGAAGAAAAAGCACATTATTCTTTATGGCAAATGAGTACCTATTTCCTCCATTTAGGAACAACAGGTTTCGGTGGCCCTGTGGCTTTGGTGGAGTATATGAGACGGGACTTAGTTGAAAGTAGGCATTGGATTTCCGAAGAAGAATTTAAACAAGGTCTAGCCTTGGCTCAATTGGCACCAGGACCTCTTGCTGCACAGCTAGCTATTTATTTAGGTTTTGTACATTATCGGTATTGGGGGGCAACATTAGCGGGTATCGCCTTTGTCATTCCTTCTTTTATCATGGTGGTTTTATTAGGAATGGCCTATCAAGCTTTTGGTGGTTTATCTTGGATGCAAGCCATTTTTTATGGTGTAGGTGCTGCGGTCATTGGGATTATTTTTTTGAGCAGTTATAAATTAACGACCAAAACCATTGGATCTATTGATCGGACTTCATTGCGGAAAAATACATGGTTATGGTTATTCTTTTTGGTAGGGGCATTGATCACCTATATCACCCAAAAGGAAGATATACTTCTATTTATAGGCATTGGGATTTTCTATATGTTGTTAAAAGCCCCTCCTAAAGGCTTGAATAAACAGTCCAATTCCTTTTTATTGGTTTCGTTGTTTTCATTTGAATATGATGCTCATGTACTTTGGAAAATGGCTCTGTTTTTTTTCAAAGCTGGGGCCTTTGTCTTTGGCAGTGGTTTAGCCATTGTTCCCTTTTTACAAAGTGGAGTAGTTCAAGAAAATCATTGGTTAACTGAGCAACAGTTTTTGGATGCCGTAGCAGTGGCCATGATTACCCCCGGTCCAATCGTCGTAACGGTAGGATTTATAGGTTATTTGGTGGCTGGTTTCCCAGGCGCAGTTGTCGCTGCATTAGCTACATTTTTACCTTGTTATTTATTTACCATTTTGCCGGCCCATCATTTCAAGAAAATAGCCAATAATGGATCCATTAAGGCATTTGTAGATGGAATTACCGCTGCGGTCGTAGGAGCATTGTTTGGAGCCGTCTTAGTAATTGCGCAAAGAACCTTATCAGATCTACTAAGCCTAGTTATAGCAGTGTGTTCATTAATCGCTTTGGTGTATATTAAAAAGTTGAAAGAACCCTATTTATTGTTGTTGGCGGCTATGGTAGGTATTTGTATCAAATTAGTCTTTTAATTATTTCTGATTTGCTCTTTTACATGATTATTGATTGACGATCAAGCGAATCCAACAGGTTAAATTTGAAGCACTTGGATAGCATTTTTCTTTCATTTGAGAGAGAAAGAATATACCAAAGTATATCATTGGAAATATTTAATGCTATATTTCAAAAACAAAAGAGTCTATTGGATGGCTCATTTGAAACCACCAGCTTGGAATCTCATGGATAGATCAGAATTCATTCAATCAGCAGCTCTATGGACAGCAGGTTCAGTTAGCTCAATTAATGCCACCTCATTTAATCAAAATTTAGTCAGTAATGACATGGATAAATTGGTGGATGCACAAGGGAATTATGTCCTTCAAAGCCTCCCTTATCAAGAAAGCTTTTTGGAACCCTACATGGATGCAGAGACGGTTCATTTGCACTATACTTTTCATCACGGAGGAGCAGTTAAAGGTGCCAACAAAGATATCCAAATGATTAAAAAAGCACTGGATGAGAATAATTTGGAAACTGTAGACTATTGGACAAAAAAATTAACGCTGCACTTTTCATCTCACATTTTGCATTCTATTTTTTGGACCAATTTGACTAATAAAAAGCTAAGCCCTACGGGTGATTTATTGGCCAGAATAGAGAAATCATTTGGAAGCCTAGATCGGATGTTAGCTCTTTTAGCTGAAACATCAAAAAATTTAGATGGAAATGGCTGGGGAATTTTAGCCTATCAACCATATTCAAATTCGCTGGTTGTATTGCAATGTGAAAATCATGAAAAATTAACTCAATGGGGCTGTATTCCTTTATTGGTGATTGATGTTTGGGAGCACGCTTATTATTTGAAGTATAAAAACAAACGGGCAGATTTTGTTGATACCATGTTTCAAATCATCGATTGGGATAATGTAGCCCAGCGCTTAAGCAGTGCGTTGAAATTAACAAGATAGCTTGTTGAATTCTGACAGCAGTAAATATGGATGAATAACAATTACGGTACAGATGTAAATCGATTAAATTAATTAAATATTCAATGAAAAATTTAGCCAAGCCATTCCCATTCTTAATTGCACTTATCTTTTTTTTGGTTTCAGGAAGAGAGCTAAGTTATGCCCTTGTTAAACCTGCAGCCAAGTCTAAAATCATCCGAACGCTGATTGTTGATGGACAAAATAACCATGATCAATGGCCGAAAATCACCTTTATGATGAAGGATTTATTGGAGCAATCGGGAAAATTTAAGGTAGATGTTCAGAGATCTAATTTTACTTGGAATGCAGCGGATTTGATTCCCAAATACATGTTGCCAGGTCTAGAAAATACGGTGGCATTGCCCAAGCCCAAAGCCGATTCTAGTTTTCACCCTAAATTCTCAGATTATGACCTAGTGATCTGCAATTTTGGTTGGAATGCAGCACCTTGGCCAGTAGAAACCCAAGTAGATTTTGAGAAATTCATGAAAAAAGGCGGTGGTTTAGTGGTTATTCATGCTGCTGATAACTCTTTTCCTCAATGGCCCGCCTACAATGAAATGATTGGTCTAGGAGGCTGGGGCGATCGTACGGAAAAAGATGGACCTTATGTATATTATGATTTGGAGGGGAAATTGGTCAAAGATACTCAAGCTGGGAGAGCTGGTTCTCATGGACCGCAAAAGGAATATCAAATAACGATTCGTAACGCAAATCACCCAATCACCAAAGGGATGCCTTTGACTTGGATGCACACTCAAGATGAAATGTATGATCGCCTACGAGGACCAGCAGTCAATATGGAAATTTTAGGTACCGCTTTTTCTGCGAAAGAAAATAGAGGGACTGGTCGACATGAGCCGATGTTGATTGTCACCCAATTTGGTAAAGGAAGAGTCTTTCATACACCCATGGGTCATGCTGATTATTCGGTTTCCTGTGTAGGTTTTATGACCACTTTATTAAGAGGAGCACAGTGGGCAGCTACGGGCAAAGTAGATATTCCCATTCCTGCAGATTTCCCGAAAGCAGATGTTTCATCTAAACGAGATTACACGAAATAGTCATAGGATGAAACGAATTCTATCTCTTTGTTTATGTTTCTCTTTAGGGGCGAATTTCGCTTTTTCTCAAGAAAGAATAGCCTTGTATTCGGGCAAAGCACCCGGTTCGGAGTCTTGGGATTGGAAAGAGACTGAAAGCAGCACCAATGGGTTTAATACTCGATTGGTATATAATGTAGTGGAGCCAAGTATTACAGCCTATTTTCCGGAGAAATCCAAAGCAAATGGGACATCGGTCATAGTAGCACCAGGTGGCGCTTTTCATATTTTATCGATCGACAGTGAAGGTATTGAAGTGGCCAAATGGCTGAATCAACGAGGGATTACGGCTTTTGTGTTAAAATACCGAGTGGTTCATATCCTTTCCAATGATCCCGTGAAAGAATTGAGTACTAAGATGCAGGATTTTAACAAATTGGATGAAATCAATGCACCGGTAATAAAACTAGCCACCCAAGATGGATTAAAGGCCATGGAATATGTACGAAATCATGCTTCTGATTGGGGATTGAATCCTCAAAAGATTGGATTTATGGGTTTTTCTGCCGGAGGAACATTAACCATGTCGGTCTTACAAACAGCTAGCGATGCTAATCGTCCTAATTTTGTAGCTCCTATTTATCTCTATAAAAAAGCCGTTTTAGGTTCCCAAATCCCTAGTAATCGGATCCCTATTTTTATAGCTGCAGCCAGTGATGATAATCTAGGATTAGCAACGCATTCTGTAGACTTGTATTTGGAATGGCTGAAAGCAAAACAACCCGCTGAATTACATATGTATGTTAAGGGCGGTCATGGTTTTGGTATGCGAAAAATGAATACGCCGTCGGATTATTGGACAATGGATTTCGAACATTGGTTACACTTTCACCAATATATTCCTTAGCCCTTTTTTAGAGAAGATTTTCGAATGATGAGTTGACCCTGAACCAGCACATCTTTTTGCTGTCTTGCCTCTTTGTTTGCTATAACATCAAACAGTAAAGCTGCGGCGACTTCTCCCACTTTTTGTGGAAATAAATGAAAAACAGTCAAGGCGGGTTCTACAATCTCAGCTAGGTATTCATCCCCGAAGCCTACAATCCCTAATTTTTGAGGAATTTCAATGCCAAGCTCTTTGGCATATTGAATGATTTCTACGGCATTCAAATAATGTATGGCAAAAATGGCGTCAGGTGGCTCAGGTAATTGTTGCCATGCATCTAAACTAGCCAGAGCAAATTCTTTACTGAAATCGCCATGTAAGATGTATTCAGTTTGAATGGCTAATCCATGTTTTTCCAAAGCATGAATATATCCTTCTTTCCTTTTTTGACTAATCAATAATTCAGGAGGTCCAGCTAAAATGGCAATACGTTGATAACCTTGTTGAATCAAATGTTCCACCAATTGAAATGCCCCTTCAAAATCCTCTTGCCTAATTTTGGGAGTATCTACTTCGGTACAAATCCGATCAAAATGTACCATAGGTAATCCTTTATCAAATAGATTTTTAATTTGGTTAAAACGAGTAGTTTCTTTCGAATGAGAGATTAAAAGACCATCGACATGGCTAGCCAAAAGTCCTTGGATATTGGTCACTTCTGTTTCATAAGATTCATTGGATTGACAAATCATCACTCGATAGCCATGCTCATTGGCAATTTCTTGAATTCCAGATAAAACACCTGCAAAAAAGGGTCTTTTAATATTGGGAATAACTACTCCAATCGTTTTAGTTTCCCCTCGTTGAAAACCTTTGGCAAACAAATTGGGATTGTAATCTAACTCCAATGCTAATTTTTGGATAGCATCTCGGGTTTTTGGACTAATATCCGACTTATTGTTTAAGGCACGCGAAACAGTGGCAATGGAAACACCCATGATATTGGCAATGTCCTTAATCGTGGTATGAATTTGTTTTTGCGGAATGGACTTTTCTGAATGTTCTTGAGTAAAATGGAAATCACAAGTTTTGCAGTGGTAGCGAACCTTTCCACGTATCATTCCTGCCCGAATGACAAAGGTATTGGTGGAGCATTTAGGACAGATTTCCAATTTTTTAATTTATGTTTAAAATTAGGTATAATATTTCAAAGAATTTCTTCACCTATCGGTAACGTTTACGATGACTAAATTTGATCTAAAACCCCTATATTAAGCTCAAATTAGGACATTTTCCTGATAAAAGCATATTTTATGTTTGAAAAATATATTTATATGCCATCAGTATAATTTGACGATTATTGACTTTTTACAAGAAATAACCTCATTGAATCATGCTACATACCATGCGCTGGTTTGGGCCTCATGACCCAGTTTCATTAATGGATATTCGACAGGCCGGATGTTCGGGTGTGGTTACAGCTTTGCATCAAATTGCCGTAGGAGATGTTTGGTCAAAAGAAGCGATTCAAGAACGGATAGATCTCATTGAGCAAGGAAACCACCAATATACAGCCCTTCACTGGTCTGTAGTGGAGAGTTTGCCAGTACATGAAGCAATCAAAAAAGCCTTACCTGAGCGAGAGCAGTACCTGGAGAACTACCGTATTTCTTTGTCGAATTTGGCAGCTAAAGGGATAAAAACGGTTTGCTATAATTTCATGCCCGTGTTGGATTGGTCAAGAACAAAACTTGATTTTGAGATGCCTGATGGGGCTAAAGCTCTACGTTTTGTTTGGACAGATTTTGCCATTTTTGATTTATTTATTCTGAAAAGACCGAAGGCCGAATTGGACTATTCAAAAGCGGTGCAAGAAGCGGCAAAATTGAAATTTGAAGGCATGACGATTCCCGAAAAGGAAGAATTACAAAATACAGTATTATTAGGTTTACCGGGATCAGAAGAGGCATTTCATTTAGAAAACTTTCAAAGCTTACTAGACCAATATCAAGAGATTGGGCCAGATAAATTAAGGGAAAACTTGCATTATTTTATACAACAAGTGGCACCTTTAGCCCAAGAATTGGAGATTAATTTGTGTATTCATCCTGATGACCCCCCTTTCCCATTACTAGGTTTACCTAGGGTTGTAAGTACGGAAAGCGACTTAGCTAGCTTAATGGAAGCTTCTCCTGTTCGTGCAAATGGCATCACATTTTGTACTGGTTCTTTAGGAGTTAGACCCGACAATAATTTACCTTCTATGATCCGAAGGTTTGCCGATCGAATACATTTTATACATCTTAGAACCACTAAAAGAGAACAAGATGAGCCTTTAGTTTTTCATGAAGCCCCACATTTGGCTGGAGATGTACCTATGTTTGAAGTCATTCAAGCTATTCATGAAGAGGAAGTAAAACGAGGAGGAGAGCAAATTCCCATGCGACCTGACCATGGGCATCAAATGTTAGATGATTTACACAAAAAAACCTATCCTGGATATTCGGCCATTGGTCGTTTGAGAGGTTTAGCAGAAATACGAGGAATGGAATTGGCCATTTCTAGAATGAATTAAAGAATTATTAAAAGATGGAGAACAAATTTTCATTGGCGGGCAAAGTAGCCTTAATCACGGGCGGAGGAACGGGTATCGGATTTGATATGGCAAAATGTATGTTGGCCAGTGGAGCCAATGTTATCATAACAGGTAGAAGAGAAGCGGTACTTCAAGAGGCGATCAATAGCTTAGGAGCTGGAGCCTTTTATTTTGTACATGACATGGCGGATGTCAGCGCCACGCCAAGTTTGGTGGCCGATATCATTCAATCACATGGTAAAATTGATATTCTGGTGAACAATGCCGGAATCAATATGAAACGTCCAGCAATTGAAGTTTCCAACGATGATTTTGCGCAAATTATTCAAGTTAATTTGAATGCCGTTTTTGTGTTAAGTCGAGAAGTAGGCAAGCATATGTTGGAAAGAAAATCAGGATCTATCATCATGATTTCATCCATGGCGGCATATTATGGAATAGATCGAGTGGCAGCTTATGCTTCATCGAAATCAGGTTTGTACGGTTTAGTTAGGGTATTAGCTTCTGAATGGTCGGCCCATGGGGTACGAGTAAATGCCATTGCTCCAGGGTTTATAGAAACAGCCATGAGTAAGACAGCCATGAATTCAGATCCAGATCGTAAACATAAGGCTATGGATAGGACGCCAATGGGCTATTTTGGTAAACCAGAAGATGTAGCATGGACGGCAGTATTTTTAGCCTCAGATGCTGCTGGATATATTACAGGTGTTTCAATTCCCGTCGATGGGGGTAATTCAATCGGATTCTAATGAAAGAAAAAGTAGGAAATTTTCGCTGGGTAGTGGTGGCCTTATTGTTTTTTGCCACCACCATTAATTACTTGGATCGTCAAGTGATAGGATTACTAAAGCCCACTTTAGAAAAGGAGCTAAATTGGACAGAAACGGATTATAGTTTCATTGTCATGTGTTTTACGGCTTCTTATGCCATCGGCTTACTATTTTTTGGTAAGATCATTGACCAAATTGGCTCTAAATTGGGCTATACCATTTCTATTATTATTTGGTCTATTGCAGCCATGTTCCATGCATTGGCTAAAACCTCATTTGGTTTTGGTGCTGCCAGGTCGGTATTAGGATTGGGAGAGGCTGGTAATTTCCCAGCGGCTATTAAAGCCGTTGCCGAATGGTTTCCTAAAAAAGAAAGAGCCTTTGCTACAGGTATATTTAATTCTGGGGCTAATATTGGAGCGATGGTGGCTCCCATTATGGTTCCTTGGTTATTAGGAGCTTATGGTTGGCAAGAAGCATTTTTAATTACGGGTGCCATTGGATTTATTTGGCTTATTTTTTGGTGGATATTTTATGAAATTCCTAGTAAAAAGAAAGGGATTAATCAGGCCGAATTAGATTACATTCAGGAAGATGACCATGAAGACAATACACCCATTGCTTGGAGTAAATTGTTCACCATTCCTCAAACTTGGGGGTTTATCGTTGGCAAATTTTTCACGGATCCTATTTGGTGGTTTTTCCTTTTTTGGTTGCCTTCCTATTTTTCATCAACTTTTTCTTTAGATCTCAAAAAACCGAGCATACATTTAGCTGTTTTGTTCACTTGTACTTCGATTGGAAGTATTGGAGGAGGTTATATTCCTGGTTGGTTAATGCGTAAAGGTTGGCCTGTTTATAAGGCTCGTAAAACAGCCATGTTGTTTTTTGCCTTATTAGCTTTACCCATCATTTCGGCGCGTTGGGCTACGGATATTTGGCAAGCTGTCATTTTAATTAGTATTGCTGCTTCTGCGCATCAGGCTTGGTCTGCCAATATTTTTACTTCGGTCTCAGATATGTTTCCTAAAAATGCCATCAGTTCTGTGGTAGGAATTGGTGGTTTGGCGGGTTCTTTGGGCGGGGTTATTTTTCCTTATTTTATCGGAGTCATTTTGGACACGTATAAGGCCAATGATAATTTGTCTGGAGGCTATAATTTGATTTTCTTGATTTGTGGATCGGCTTATTTATTAGCTTGGTTGCTCATTCATTTTATATCACCTAAAATGTCGCCAGTAGCTAAACCACCGAAGGAATAATTAGCCATTTAAGTCATTTTCAAGGGCATTTATGTCAATTTTACCCATGCTCATAAATACGTTCATGAATGTGGGATTATTGAAATTACGCATTAATTGCCCCATATTTTCAGGAATAATTTGCCATGAAACGCCGAATGGGTCTTTGATCCAACCACATTTACTAGGACTCCCTCCATCTCGAATGAAGCTATCCCAATAGAAATCTATTTCATCTTGATTCTGGCAAGTTATGACAAATGAAATAGCATCATTGAAGATGAATTGATGCATATATGAGCTTTCAAAAGCGATAAAGTGTTGATCATTTAATAGAAACTGAGCATGTTGAACATTCCCTTCTTTATCGCCACTTCCTTCTACATATCGATCTAGTAAATTGATCTGAGAATGAGGGATTAATCGGGTATAATATTGAATGGCTTGCTCCGCTTTACCATTGTTTTGCTGGGTAAATAGTAGTGCAGGAATGATTTTTTCAGGTAGTGTATGATGAATCATTAATTGCCAACTGATACCATTTTTATCTTCACACCAACCGTAGAGACTACTCCACGGATAGGTATTTAATTCCATTAAAACTTTCCCATCTTTTGATAAGTCGGCCCATTTCTTTTCTAAAGCTTCATTGGACTGAAAAATGAGAAAAAAAGAAATGGAAGGATTAAAAGTTACGTGATTGGCGCCACCTAAAAAGATAAAATCTCGGCCATTCAAACGAACAGAACTGACCATGGGATTTTCAGATTTTACTTCAAAATCTTCAAAAATCGATTGATAAAATTCCCTAGCTTCTTTGGCAGTTTGATTAAACCATAAGCAAGTCTGAATGGAGCTACGCATAAAATCCGTGTTTAATTTGATACTGGAATTTTACGAAAATTTATTCAGAAATGCATGATTTATTAAAAGGCAATACCTAATTGAACAGTTAAATTAACAGATATCGGTCGATCATTTCCAAATCGAACAGGGATTGGGATTGCCAGATAATAATTGCTGAATTTATTTCTTTTCAGCACTTTATTAAATACGGGTGTTAGGCCATATCGACCGCTTGTTTCAAATGCAGCACGTCCAGCAAAGGTGTAACCTTTACCCAATCGATACAAAATACCGGGATGAAAGGTGACATTATTTACTTTGTGACTACCATTTTCACTTCGAATGGCAGGGATCACTTCAAATGAAAATCCAACTTTTTCTGTTTTCCAAATATTGAGAGCTATTGGGAAGCCAACAGAATAAGAGTTGCCAAAATTCCCAGTAGTGCTACCATCTGAAACCGTGATAATGGAATGAGCTATGCCCATATGTCCAGCTAATTTTGGGAATGATTCTTGAGCCCAAATAGGTCTTGATAATACTAAAAGAGTAAGGTAAAAAAGATGCTTCATAACACAGGATATAAAATCTATGGTTTAAATAGACTAACAAATTTAGTAAATGATTTTGAATTAACCATAGGAGTAATTTATCATGTTGGGATTAACATCTTTTATTCATAAAGTAGAGTATATTGTGTTTTATGATAGTTTATGTGTTATTTTTCATCATCTACTAGCGGAATTAAATCATATAGAATGAAAAATGAAGTAGACTTGCGCTCATTTTGGAGTATTGACCCAGCTATTTGTTTGCAAGAATTAGCCAGTTCTAATGAAGGATTATCGTCCAGTCAAGCCAAAAGGATTTATCAAGAGAGCTTAAAAACAAAAAGGAAAATACATCCTTGGGAACAGGATGTTCGCTTGTTTCTGACTCAATTTAAAAGCCCCTTAATGCTTTTACTGCTTGGAGCCGTCTGTTTTTCGGCTTTTTTGGGAGATACATCTGACGTAATTATTATATTATTCATTGTAATCTCTACGGGTTTATTAAGTTTTTTTCAGGAACGAAACGCAGAAAGGGTTGTAGCCAAACTTCAGTCATTGATTTCGAATACATGTCAGGTTGTTCGAGATAATTCGGTTCAAGTAATTAAAAGTGAACAGTTAGTGCCAGGAGATATTATCCTTTTTAAGGCGGGAGATATAATTCCGGGAGATTGTATTTTATTTGAATCAAATGAGTTATATACCAATGAGGCTAGTTTAACAGGAGAATCATTTCCTGTTTATAAGTCGACCGAATTGAGCCCAGCAAACTCTTCTTTGGCACAAAGGAAAAATGCTTTATGGGAAGGTTCTAACGTTGTATCTGGAACGGCAAAAGCTTTGGTCATTTACACGGGTGAGGATACTGTATTTGGGAGCATAGTAAAAAGTAGTAATGATAAGGTGGAAACCAGTTTTGAAAAGGGGATAAAGGATTTTGGATTTTTATTAATGAAAATCACGTTAATTCTCTCTTTTTTCATCTTAGTTGTCAATTTGTTTAATCATAAAAATGTTCTCGAATCAGCGTTATTTGCATTGGCTTTATCCGTAGGAATGGCTCCCGAATTATTACCTGCTATTACTACCATTGCGATGAGTGCTGGAGCCAAGCGTTTATTAGAAAAGAAGGTCATTGTTAAAAAACTGTCTTCTATTCAGAATTTGGGGGAGGTTAATTTGTTGTGTACCGATAAGACAGGCACTATTACGGAGGGAGCTATTGTCGTAGAAAGTATTGTTGACTTTTCGAATAAGGAAAGTGAATATGCCAAAAGCTTAGCCTTTTGGAATGCATCCCTAGAAGCGGGTTATTCGAATCCTATTGATGAGGCCATTAAGTTGCAACCCGGAATGTCGGGTAAATTACCCAAAAAATTAGGAGAGATACCTTATGATTTTATTAGAAAGAGGTTATCTATTGCCTTGGAAGGAGAAGAAAGTTTATTGGTGACTAAGGGAGCATTTGCACAAATTATTCAAATATGTACTCGGGTTCGAGGAAATAATGGAGAGATTTTTCCCATTGAAACATTTCAAGAAGCTATTCAAAATCAATATGAACAATTTGGGATAGAGGGAATGCGCGTAATAGCGGTTTGTTACAAGAAATGGGAGGGTCAACTTCTTGATAAGTCAGCTGAAAATGAAATGGTATTTGCTGGGTTTATCTTATTAAAAGATCCTATCAAATCAGGAATATTGGAAGCAATAGATGCACTGAAGCAACTGCATGTAGGAATTAAAATTATTACTGGAGATAACCGTCATGTGGCACATGCCATTGCGCTTAAAATGGGTATAGTAAATCCCATAGTTATTACGGGTGAAGATTTAATTCAAATGAGTTCTACGGCCTTGGATATACAAGTGAAGCAGGCCCATATTTTTGCGGAGGTTGAACCACAGCAAAAAGAAAGAATTATCCTGGCTTTAAGGCATTCATATACGGTGGCTTATATGGGAGATGGCATCAATGATGTTTCAGCCATTAGCGTAGCAGATGTGGGAATTTCTGTGGAAAATGCAGTGGATATTACTAAATCAGCGGCGGATTTTGTTTTATTAGAAAAGGATTTGTCTGTTTTGATAGATGGAATTAAAGAAGGAAGGAAAACCTTTGCGAATACCTTGAAGTATATTTATATCAATACGGGGTCTACTTTCGGAAATATGTTTTCAGTAGCTTTTGCATCTTTACTATTACCCTTTTTACCCATGCTGCCTAAGCAAATATTGATGACTAATTTTATAACAGATTTTCCTTATTTGTCCATTGCGTCTGACAATGTGGATGAAGAACAATTAGCTTGGCCAGGGAAGTGGAATTTAAAATTCATTAGCAGGTACATGATAATTTTTGGTTTGCATAGTTCGCTGTTTGATATTATGACTTTCTTACTCTTATATTATGTCGTTAAAGCTAAGGAAGCTACTTTTCAGACGAGCTGGTTCATTGAATCCATTTTGACTGAATTATTTATCTTATTCATTATTAGAACACATAAGAATTTCTTTAAAAGTAAACCAGGTAAATACTTATTAATTCTAAGTGTATTTGGCTTATTGATAACTCTAGGGTTACCCTATTCTTACTTGGGAGTAGAATTTGGTTTAGTACCGATTTCTATGCTTCAATTAGGGTTGATGCTGGCCATTGTTTTTGCCTATATTCTGACAGCAGATATATTAAAAGTTTGGTTTTTTAGTCAACAAAGGAATAGATGAGTGGGCTCATTGGTCTACTAATCCCCAATTATATTTGTAAGTGAATATATTCAGGCTAACTTGAAAAAGTTTTCCTAAGATAAGATGCCTAATAAATCTGCCTACCTGTTTTTATTGTTTTGCTGTATTGTTTTTTCTGTTAAATCTCAAGTTTCCCAAGTGACCTTGTCCGGAGTACTTAAAGATCAAGGAAATCGAAGTGCCGTCGTTTATAGTAATGTCCTATTAAAAAAGGCTAATGACAGTACTTTTGTTCAAGGGACCATTAGTGATGCAAATGGCAGGTTTCGTTTGAACAACATCAAGCCAGGCACTTATTATCTTCAGATAAGTATGGTGGGCTATCAGCTGAAAAAGCAAAATTTATTTGTTGGGAGTTTGACAGAATTCCTTGATTTGGCTACGATTGACCTTGTTCCTGATCAGCAGCAATTGCAAGAGGTAACGGTTAGTGCTAAGCGTGATGAGATTGAGAACAAGCTGGATAAAAAAAGTTATTCGGTAGAAACGATAAGTTCCCAGACTGGCGGTTCTGTTTTACAAGTCATGCAAAGTTTGCCTGGAGTAACAGTACAAGACGGGAAATTGAATTTGAGAGGTAGTTCTCAAGTGGCAGTTTTAGTAGATGGTAAACAAACGGCGCTTACGGGTTTTGGTGCTCAATCGGGCTTGGATAATATTCCATCCTCTGCTATAGAAAAAATTGAAATTATTAATAACCCTTCTGCCAAGTATGACGCTAATGGTAATGCGGGAATCATCAATATTATATTCAAGAAAACAAAGCAAGAAGGCTTTAATGGGAAGATAGGCCTAAGTGCAGGACTAGGAGCTTTGGGAATTAAAAGGGAGAATTTGCCTAGTATTCGTCCTCAGTTTCAAGCAACTCCCAAGCTTAATCCATCGCTTTCTCTTAATTACAGAAAGAAAAACCTGAATGCCTTTTTACAGGCGGATTTTAATCATACACCTACACTAAATAAAAATGAATTTGTGACAAGGACCTATGATTCTGGCGAAGTTATTCAACAACAAACCAAGAGGAATAGGAGAACCAATATTGGGACATTCATGGGTGGGATAGACTGGAAAATGAATGATCAAAATTCGTGGAGTTCATCCATTTTGTTTAGTAGTGAAAAAATATTAGATGATGGAGATGAACCATTTTTTAATCAAAATCTGACAGAGAGAAGGAGGTTGTGGCAGTTTTTGGAGGATGAATTAAAGACAACAGTAACTTCGATGAATAATTTTCAGCATCGATTTGAACAACCTGGTCATCTAATCAATGTGGGCTTAAATTATACCTGGCATCAAGAGGATGAAAAGTATTTTTTTACTAATATTTATCCAACTTATACTGGTTTAGACGCTTTTAAATTAATGTCAGATGAGCATGTGACAGATTTGAATGTAGATTATGTAAAGCCTTTAAAATGGGGAAGAGTAGAGGCTGGATTAAAGTACCGTTATCGTTTTATCCCAACGAGCATGTTATTTATACCTGGGTTAAATTCCCCACTTGATGTGACTGCAGGTGGTTGGGCGGATTACAAGGAGACCATCCCAGCCATTTATAGTAATTATATCTTTGAAAATGAGAAATATGAAGTGGAGGCGGGATTGAGGATGGAATATGTTACGGTCAAATATGACATCGACCCCAATCATAATACCTATAAAAGTGATGGCTATCAGTACGTGCAACCATTCCCCAATGTTCGTTTAGGATATAAGCTTAATGAGAATAATAAATTATCCTTTTTCTTTAGTCGACGAGTAGACAGGCCAGCTGAATTGGATATACGTGTATTCCCAAAATATGATGATGCAGAAATTGTAAAGGTGGGAAATCCTGCATTGAAACCACAGTTTACTAATACCATGGAAATAGCTTATAAATCAAGTATCAATAGAGGATATTTATATACAGCTATTTATCAACGATTAGCTGATGCTACTATAACTCGTATAGCAACTACCGTTCCTGGAAATACCTTGATTTATCATATCATGCAGAATGCCGGGAAAAGTTCTAATTTGGGAATTGAAATCGTTTTATCTCAAGAACTTTCGAAAGCATTTTCTTTTAACCTTAATTTGAATGCGTATCAAAATCGGATAAATTCCTTTTCTGTATTTAATCAATATCCCATACCAACTACCTATACATCTGAGCCTGATGAAATTATTTCTGGAAGTGCTAAATGGATTGGATTTATCCACTTACCAAAACAGTGGAATATGCAGTTGTCAGCTATTTATTTGGCACCAGACCTTATTCCACAAGGTAGAATTGGCCAACGATTTAGTTTGGATGTAGGAATAAAGAAAGCTCAAAAAAATGGAAGAGGGGAGTATTTTATAAATGCCAGTGATTTATTGAATACGATGGTGATACATAAAGATATATTGGCCAAAGGATTCCGAATGTCATCGAATGATTATTATGAAACTCAGGTTATTCGAGCTGGATATCAATTGAAATTTTAGAATGAAACAAAAATAGCCGACTGATCATGTCAGTCGACTATTAAAAATTACCCCTTAATTATATTTTTATAGGCGGATTGAATTAATGTTATAGAGCACCATCTTGGCTAGCTCTTTTGACAGCATATTGTCCTATTACTTTTCCGTGTTTTAAACCCATAGAGCAATCAATTCTCCAATGGATTAATCCATAAACTCTTGAATCAGAAGCTTGCTGGGCATAGGAATTAAATGTGCTGGCTTTTTCTGGAAAGAAGGCTGATAAAACCTCGGCACCTGCTGCAGAAAAAGTAGAGTGCCCCGAGGTATAACTGGGAAAGTTGGGTAATCCAACTGATGTTTTTAGGCCATATTGTTGTGGACGTGGACTGTAATAATAAAATTTAGTATCCCAGCACCCAATTCCTGCATCCATTTCAGCCGTCCCTAAATAGGCAAGCATTCTAGCCATACGAACTTCACTATATTTGGCTTCAAAACCAGCATTGGCGCCATAGCGATGCCAGTGTCCTGGAGGAGTATAAGTCCCTGGGCCATCTGCCCAGAAATTAGCTATGGCAGCTTGTTCACGGGTTTGATTTTTATCAATGGTTTGAAGCTCTTCAAAATCTTTCTTAAACTCAGCTGAACCTTCAATGTATGGAATAGTTGGGCGTATAGCTTCCATCGTAGCTCGATCAAAATTCCATGTTTTTACATTTCCAAAAGTAGGAAGCATGGGTGGTCTAGCTGGACTCTCTTGGCTTGTCCAAACGGTGGTAAAACCAAGAGATTTAGAACGGGCAATCATATCAGGAGTGGCAGCTTGATTGTTAGCAGCTCCCATACCATCAGCTCTAGCTCTAACCATTACTTTTGCCGCAACAGCTCCGCCAAGACTTACACCTGCATTGAGATCAGAGCTGACATTCATCCCAGCCCAAAGTCGCGCATTTTTGCACTCTTCTAATTTAGATTTTAGAAAAGGTCCTTCACCAGGAAACATGGCTAATAAAATGACATAACTGGCTTGGCCAACTACCGCATCTTCTGATGGATAAGAAGGTAAAGTGTTAACGGGTAGTAAGGGTTTTATCGCTTTATCTACCACACCTGGCGACTGGCGGTTGTATTGGTATTTATATTTCCAAGCACTTACTAGGGCATCAAACTGAGCCACACTTAAATAGGCTAGCGCTCTTGAAGCGTATGGTGGATTGGCAAATGGGAATTTAGGGTCAGCCAAAGGATTTGTAGCATCTGGGACAGGATATTTTCCTTCTGCATTAGCCGCAGGAGCTGAATTATAGCGAGCGGCCAATTCTCGGGC